>DAMDPH010000056.1:0-17980 GCA_032082785.1 Sphingobium sp.
CGTCCGGTGAAAGGGCATCTAGGTAAGGACGCAGATTCGGTCAATAAGAAAAATGCGGTTCCTTCAAAAAATCTGCATCGGCCCGCCATCGCCCTTTGGCCGCGCCTTTCGTTGGCTGTGGAGGGCCGCTCATGGCATAGGCAGCGCAACAGGAGAGACGCGATGGAAGAACTGCCCCCCGCCCCCAGCAAAACCGCAATCAGGCGCGCGGCCATTGCCGCCGGCGTGAAGGGATGCTGCCCGCGTTGCGGCAAGGGGCCGATGTTCAAGGGTTTCCTGACCGTCCGGGATCGCTGCCCTCAGTGCGACCTGGATTATAGTTTTGCCGATCCGGCCGACGGTCCCGCCGTCTTTGTTCAGCTGTTCGCCTGCGTTCCCGGCGTCATCTTCATCCTGATGCTGGAGATCATCGCCCGTCCGCCGCTGTGGGTGCATCTTCTCGTCGGCCTCCCCGTGGTGATCCTGACCACCGTCCTGCCGCTCCGCCCGATCAAGGGTTGGCTGGTCGCGGCGCAATATGCGAACAAGGCGCAGGAGGCTGGCACCGCCGATCTTTGGAACAGGCTGCACGGCCGCAATTCCGACAGCTGAGTCGGCACCGGCGTGGCCGATCCGGCGTTATCCCGTTCAAAATCGGGAGTATTCGTCTGATGCCGCCTTCTTCACCACGCACCTCTTCACCGCCCGCCCTTTATCTCGATTATGCCCATGACGGGCAGGCGTTGCGGGGCGAACTATATCTCCCCCAGGCATCCGGCAATGGTCGGGCTGCGCTGGTCGTGCATGAGGCTGATGGCATTGGTGGCAATGTCCGCCGCCATTGCGCGATGCTGGCGGACCTGGGGTATGTCGCCTTTGCAGCGGATATGCATGGTGGCGGCGCGGTGCTGGACGGGGCCGCCATGCAATCGGCGCTGGATCATTTTCGGAGCGATCCCGATCTGCTCCGCGGCCGGGTCCGGGCGGCGCTGGACGCACTGACCAGATTGCCGGAAGTCGACGCCGGGCGGGTCGTGGCGCTGGGCTATTGTTTTGGCGGTTTTGCCATACTTGAACTCGCGCGCAGTGGCGCGCCGCTGCGGGCGGTCGCTAGCTTTCACGGTCTTCTGACCACTAGCCGCCCCGCCCGGCAGGCGATCGAAGCCCCCAGGATCGCCGTCTTCACCGGCGCGCTCGATCCTCTGGTGCCGCCCGCCGATGTGGCGGCCTTCCAAGCCGAGATGATGACGGCGGAGCTTGACTGGCAAATGACCATCTATGGACGCGCGCGGCACAGTTTCACCAATAGCGGCGTGGATGCTCTAAGCGATCCGCGCATGGCCTATGACGAACAGGCCGATGCGCAATCCTGGGCGGCGATGCTCGAATTTTTCAACGCCTGTTTCGCCGAATAGGTCAGGCGTCGCCGCTTTCCCGCCGCAATGGCATCGTCAGACAGTGAATGCCGCCGCCACAGGCGGAAAATTGCGAGACATCGACCTGGACCACGTCGAATCCGGCGGCTTCCACCCGCTGTGCAGCATCGCCATGGCCTGCGCTCATCAGGATGGTCCGGCCATCGATCGACAGGATATTGCAGCCTAATCGGCGGGATTCCTTGTAGGAGGCAGGCAGCAGGCGAATGCCGCGCGACGTCACGGCGTCCATGAAGCCATCGTCGAGAACGTCGACACAGGCAAGCGCCGTCTGCGCATCGAGCATGCAGAAGATGGTGTCGAGATGCAGGAAATGCGGATCGAATCCATAGGTCAGCACCTCCCAGCCTTGTTGGCGGAACGGCGCGGCGAAAACCTCTGCGCCTTCCGGCGTGGTCCGCTCACCCGACATGCCGATGATGAGCAGGCCCCGTCGGGCAATGCAGATGTCACCGCCCTCGATCGTACCCGCCTCGATGCGCCTTATCGGTCCTGCGCCCAGCTGCGTGATCGCGTCGGCCAGATGGTCTACTTCCTTCAACCGATGCGGCATGGCAGGGTTCAGAGCCACGAACCCCCATGGCGTCATTACCCCGGCGTCGCGGGTGAAGCACAGGTCGGGCAGATCCTCCTTCGCTGGGAGGATGTGGCAACGCACGCCCTGTTCCTCCAGAGCCGCCCGCAGCGCTGCATGCTGGCGCTGCGCGGCGGTGCGGGAGATTGAGAACCCCTTGCGCACCATTTCCCGTGTGACGGAGCAACAGGGCACCGGCTCCAGATGAGAAGGGCCGCATAGTAGAACATCGGTCAGCCGGTCCGTTTCGCCGCGCACGGCATAGCGCCGCGACCCGACGCCGCTGACGCCGGCCTGTTCGGTGATGAAGTCGATTTTCATTCCAAAGCTCCTCGCGCCTGTCCGCGCTCATTGCAGTGGAACGTCTGGAGGCGCGGGCTGGATCCAGCCGCGGCAGGCGGAACAGGCCGCTATGCTCCTGCATTGTCAGGAGGATCTGTTCCGAACATCCTCTATCCTGGAGAGTTTTCCATGCTTCGTACCCTCGCATTTCTCGGCATTGCGGCTGTCGCCGGACGGGCATTGCTGAAACAGGGTCGGTTCGCTGACGACCTGCCCGTCGGCAAGGAGCCGGTGCGTCATGTTCGCGGCGCCGGCGCTTCCACCGGCGGCCCTGGTCATGTTCCGACCGATCTGGCGGGCGACGATCATCCCGACGGCAGCGCGCGGGCGGACGATCATTTCCGTCCCGATCCCCACGCCAGCGTTGCACCGGAAGATCGGGAAAGCCTGCGGCCGGTGACCATGAAATCAGCCACCGGCCCTCAGAACGTCTAGAGTATTTTCGAAGCAGATGGCATCATCTGCTGGCTCGGAAAATGCGGAAAACAAAAGATGAATAGAGCATGAGCCGATCCAGTGCCATCGGATCATGCTCTAGACGCTCAGCCAGCCAATCAGACCGGGGTCGCGAGCAGGAGCGCCTTCAATTCGCTCAGACTGGGCAGAACAGCGGCACAGGCGAGCACGAGATCCTCGGTCGGCGGCAGAAGGTCGGGCACCATCACCGTCGCAATTCCGGCGGCGGTGGCAGAGCGGACCCCGGCATAGCTGTCCTCCACCGCAACACAATGGGCCGGGTCGACGCCCAGCCGCTGCGCGGCCAGCAGATAGGGTTCGGGATGCGGCTTGGGCCGTTCCACATCGCTTCGTGTCACGACGGTCTGGAAATAGGGCATAAGCCCCGCTTTCTCCAATCGCTGCTGGGCGAAAGGCGCATGGGTCGATGTTGCGACCGCCATCGGAATGCCCGCCTGCGCCAGATGCTCCAGCAGCAGCAGCGCGCCGGGCCGCATGGGAATGCCGACCTCCAGCGCCGCTTCGAACAAGGCATCGCTATCGGCATAGAATTGCTCGAGCGGAAAGTCGGGACCGAATTTCTCCGCAAGCATCCGCTGATTGGCATCACGATGGATGCCGACCATCGACAGCAGCAAGTCCTCGCCAAGCGGCCAACCCAGAGCCGCGCCCGTTTCGAGGAAGGCGCGACGATGTGCAGCCTCTGTGTCGATCAAGGTGCCGTCCATGTCGAAAATGACGGCATGAATGGGATCGGGCAGAAGGACGGAGGTCTCCTGCCGGGCCTGGGATGCGGAAGTAGCCATGCCGCTCATGTGAGGCCTGTAGCTTGCAAATGCCATTGCAAATGGCGGCGACCGGATTGCGTCAGGTGGAGGATCGAAGCCGCCTGAACAGCCGGAGCCGCTATTCGGCGGTGGCGCGGCTGTAGCGCTGGCGTTTGGCCTGGGCGGCGAGGCGCACTTCCTCGACCGCTTTGGCTTCGGTGGCGAAGAGCAGGCTGTCGAGCACGGCGGACAGATGATCGCGCATCGCGGTGCGCGCGGCCAGCGGATCGCGGGCGGCGAGCGCTTCGACGATGGCGCGATGTTCGTCGACCACCGGCTTGATATTGGCGGTACGCGCCTTCTCATGCAGGAGCGAGGCTTCGGGCGAGGTGTCGCGCAGGGTCCAGAGCTGCTCCACCACATCGAACACCGCCTGATTGCGCGTGGCGCGGGCAATTGCGAGGTGAAAGGCGCGGTCGGCCTCGACCGATCCCTGCGGATCCTGATTTTCCCGCGCAATCTCAGCCACCAGCGCCTTGATCTGCTGCACTTCCTCGTCGGTAATCTGGGTCGCCGCCAGAGCAGCCGCCTCCCCTTCGAACAGCAGCCGGGCTTCGGACAGTTCGAAAGCGGAAATGTTGAAGCCCGGAACATCGCCGCGCCCCGGCAGGCGCACCACATAAGCGCCCGACCCAATACGCACTTCGACCAGGCCCTGCACTTCCAGCGCGATGATGGCTTCGCGGACCGTCGGCCGGCTGACGCCATATTCGGTCGCCAGCTCCCGCTCGGCCGGCAAGCGATCGCCCACCGCATAGCGCCCGGATGTCAACGCATCGAGCAGCGAGCGCGCCATTTCCTGATAAAGCCGTTCCTGGCCGCCGCGCGCAATCATATGTCCATCCGTGAAGAAGCTGGTCGGACCGATGTAGGGAGGAGCCGGGGCATTGGTCAACCACTGTCTCCCCGGCGCCACCTTCCTGCTTCAGTCCACGGGGCCGTGAAACTCCGCCTCGACGATGCCGAGGTGCCAGCCGGGTGGCACGGCGTCCGCACCCGTGTCGCCTGCCGCGCGTGCGTTGTTCAACTCCACCACCTTGCCGAAGGCGTCGCGGTCCTGCACCGGCCCGCGCTGACGGATGCGCAGAACCTGTCCCGTCGCCGGCGGAAAGCTGAGCGTCGTATAGCCCAGCTGCCGCTCGGTTTCGCCGTGCCAGACAGTCTTTCCATCGAGCATGATGTCGAGCGGATAGGCGCGCGAGCGCCAGCCCACCAGCTTGAGGTCGATCTCACTCAGCCGAACGGGTTGGGCAAAGCGATATTCGATCCAGGCACTGTCCGGCCTGCCATCGCTCGACCAGCGGCTCAGCTCATTATCGTCGATACTGTTGCCGGCCTGCGCCTGCCCTGACCCGGCCGTCACCGCTTGCGGGACATGGGTCGTGCGGCGCAGTCGGTAGGACGGGCCGTCCGGCGTTGGCCCACGCGTCAGCAGGCCGGGCTGATGATCTTCGGGGAAGTCGGTCGAAAGCCCCGCGGCGCTGCGCGCCGGTCGGGCAGTGGGGATGGACAGGCTTGCCTTGGCCAGACCCGGCGCGGTGGCGGTCAGCATGACCTTGCCGCCGCCCTTGCCTGCACGCAGCAGAACGCGATTGACGCCCGCCTCCAGCGGCAGGTCGGGCGAGAGGATATAATTATCCTCCTCCCGCGCGGTGCCGGCATAGGATGTGGTGCCATCCGCCGCATGAGGCTTGGCCATGACCACCGCCTCCCCGCTGCTGTCGGCTTCGCGTCGCTTGCCGCTACTGTCCCCCTGAGCGATGCCGCCTCGCCATTCCGCCGGGCCGGCCAGGGTGAAATGCACCATGCTGCGATCGACAGGCACGCGACGGCCTTTCGCATCCACCGCCTCGACATCCACCAGAGCGAGATCGGCGCCGTCCATGACGAAACCGCGCGGCGAGACATGGGGGGTGAGGCGCAGCGCCACCGCCGGGCCTGTGGTTTCCCGCCGATCTGTCGACTGTTTGCCACCGGCATGGGTCGCCACCGCGCGCAATTCGCCCGGAGCGAAGGCCACATCCTTCCAACGGAACAGGAAAGTATCGCTCTGCTCACCCTTGCCGAGCGATCGGCCGTTGAGGAACAGCTCGACCGCCTCTCCATTGGACACGACCGTCACATCCTTGCGGGTGCCCGCGTCATAGGTCCAGTGGCCGATGATGTGCGTCGCCGGCGTCACGCTGTCGACCCAGTCGTTCCACATCACTTTATGCGCGTAAAAGCCCTCCTTGGGCAGGCGCATGGCATCCACTTCACCCGACCGGCGATAATTATTGTCGCCCCGGAAATGCGTGTTGGAATCGCTGAAGATGATGTTGACGCCGCCCGAGCTGACGCGCGTGCCGGTGCCGGGACGCATCCGATAATAGTCGTTCCAGCGACGAACATCCTCGATCGCATGGCTGTCCTGATTTCGATTATAGTCCGGCGCATCCTTGTGGAAGGGCGGCGTATAGGCATCCTGATAGAGGCGCGCGCCTTCGTCCCTGCTATATTCCATCGCCCAGAGCGGCTTGCCGGCGCTCTTGTTGATATAAAGCATCTCGCCGCCATATTCGGCGATCTTACTGTCGAGCATCTCGCGCGAACCGATGGCGCGGCCGCCATGCGGGTCATAACGGTCGCGAATGGCTTTGAGCTCAGCCATATGCGCTTCGCTGATATTCTCATTACCGCCTTCGTAGAAGAGGATGGACGGATTGTTGCGGTTATAGATGATGGCGTCGCGCATCACCTCCTTGCGCTGCTCCCAGCGGCGGCCGCTGGTGTCGCTTTCCGCGTCGCCCGCCGGCATCGCCTGAGGCAGCCCCGCCCGGTCGGCCGATTCCACATCCTGCTTGGAAGGCGTGATATGCATCCAGCGGACCAGATTGCCCCCGCTCTCCACCATCAGGGCATTGGAAAAGTCGCTGATCCAGGGCGGAATCGACACGCCGACCGCCGGCCATTCATTGGACGTGCGCTGCGCATAGCCATGGACCTGCATCACCCGGCCATTGAGGCGGATCATTCCTTCGCCAAAGCGCGTCTGCCGAAAGCCGGTCCTTGTATCGACACTGTCGATGACGCGGCCATTTTCCAGAAGGCTGGTGGTGACGGTATAAAGATAGCCATAGCCCCAGCTCCAGAAATGAAGTTCCGCGACCGGAGCCGCCGCCGCAAGCGTCCGCGTCTCGCCCGGTGACAGCAGCGTCTCCCCGCCATCGAACCGGGCGACCTGACGGCCTTCCGGGTCGCGCAGCTCGACCCGGTATGACAGGGTCCGCGCCGCATCGCTTTCATTGCGAACCTGCGTCTCGGCGTGGATGGTGGCGCGTCGCTGCGCCAGATCGAAATCCTCGGCCCAGACATATTGGCCCGTCGTGCCCAGACCAGCATGGAGCGGCAGCGTCTGATAGACCGGTCCGGTCAGGTGCAGCCGGACATTCTTGGTGATGCCGCCATAGTTGACGTTGAAATTATCATTATTCCACTGGAAGCCGCTGCCGCTCGCGCGTTCCTTATATTTCCAGTCATTGTCGACCCGCACCGCGATGACATTGTCGCCCGGCCGCAGGGCCGAACCGATGTCCGCGCCGAACGCCATGACCCCATGTTCGGACAAGGCGACCGAGCGGCCGTTGACCCAGACTTCGGCGGCCTGACGCACGCCTTCAAATTCCAGCAGCGCCTTGCCCCCGCGCGGCATGGCGGGCAGGCGGACATGCTTTCGATACCAGATGATGCCGGTAGACAGCGCCTTGATGTCGCGGGCGAATGCTTCCTTCTCGTTGAAGGCATGGGGCAGGGTTGCGGCCGTCCAGCGCTTGTCGTCAAAACCCGGCTGCTCTGCACCTTGCTGCTCGCCCGTCGCCGTCAGCCAGCCGGGATCGAGATTATAAGTGCGACGCGGCGAGTCCACCATTTGAGAGGCATCATGCGCCGCCGCCTGCCCGGCCATGCCCGTCAGCATCATCAGGACCGCAACGCTGGCGCTCCGCAACAGCTTCTTACCCGCGCCCGACATCCGCATGCTGATCTCCTATTGGTCAGACCAGTATAAACTGACCGGCCTGACAGTCAACGGAGTTCCACCATGTGGATGCGTTATTCAGATGATGCGCCGGCTAGCGTCACTCCTTCCTCGCTGCCTGCGCCTGCATCAGCGCCTCGACCAGCGGGTCCACCTCTTCCGCCGCGATCGGAGCGCCGTAGACATCGCGCATCTTCACAACCGTCCCGCGCCAGGCATCGGCGGACAGACGCGGCTGATAGCGCACCATGCTGGCGGAATGGCAGGCGAGGCATTGGCCGTTGAGCAAAGTCGCTCCCGGCCCGGCGCCGAAATCATCGTCATCCTCGGGCAGGACCACGCTCGCGGAACTCAGCCGGGTGACGCCCTTCTCCGCCGGCGGTTCCCCCTCCGGGGACGAACAGCCGGCGAGCGAGACCAGCAGCAACAGCGCGACGCCGCGCGGCGAAATCATGCCGCCGCTCATGCCACATGCACCCGGCAGGTTTCGACACAGTTGCGCATATATCCTCCCGGATTCCAGTTGGGCGTCATCGGCTGCACATCGCCCGCCTCGTTGGTGCAGCGCGACATCAGCGTCATCGTGCCCGGCCCGGCGACGGGAATGGCGGCCATGAACCGACGGAAGCTATAGCGTCCCTCGTCCGGCCCCAGCCGCGCGGGCGCCCAACTCTGACCGCCATCGGCGGAAACCTCCACGCCGCGCACGCCGCTTGCGCCGCCCATGGCGATGCCGTTAATGCCCAGGCGCGGCCGATAGGCGATGCGCGCGCCGTCCCGCACCGATGTGATCCAGGAGCGGACATTCATCGCGTTGATCGGCGTCTTGGGAAAATCGCTGGTGCCCGGCCTGACATCCGCCCGCGCATTGGCCGGTATCTGATAGGCCTTCGCCATCCAGAAATTCTCGTCCGCTCCGCTGAAGAGCTGAATATGGTTGAGCGCCTTGATCCAGTAAGTCGAATACCAGCCGGGCACCACCAGCCGCAGCGGAAAGCCGTTCAGCATCGGCAGCTGCTCGCCATTCATGGCGAACGCAACCATCACCTCGCCATCCATCGCATGCGGCAGCGCCAGCGACTTTTCAAAGGCATCGACCGGCGTCAGCGGCTTGTCCAGCCCGCCGAAGCGCACGGCGGCCGCACCCGGCGCGGCGCCGGCCAGATCGAGCAGATGCCGCAGCGCCACCCCTTCCCACTGCGCATTGCCCATTGCGCCGTGCGACCATTGCGCGCCGGGCACGCGCGGTTCGAACAGGGCGCGGCTATTGCCCGAACATTGATTGACCGCCGCATAGCTGATTCGGGGCATCTTGAGCAGTTGCGCCAGGGAAAGCGACAGCGGCCGCCGCACATCGCCATCGATCCGCAGGCGAAAACTGTCCGCATCGACGTCGAGCGGGATGTCCGACCAGTGCCAGCGTACATAGAAACGGTCATTGGGCGTGAAGACATCGCCGTTGAACACATCCATCGGTGTTTCCAGCAGCGGCGCCCGGTTGCGCTGGACGATCATCGCGCCCTTGCCCGGAAAGGCGCCGCTGATCGGCCGCCTTGCCGGCCCGCCATTCATCAGCAGCGTCTCCACGCCGCCGGTGGATTGCGCCAGCAACTGGCTGCCCATCCCCGCCGCGCCCAGCGCCAGCAATCGGCGCCGGGCGATCAGCCTCGCCAGCCCCGCATCCAACCGATCCATCATCCCTCTCCCCGTCATTTCCCTTGATCCTAGCGCAGCCGAAGGGCAGCGTCGACAGGCGCCGCACTTGACGAAGGCGTCGCAAGCCTCTTGATCATGTCCAGGGGCAGGCAGTGGGGAGTGGGCCTTGAACAACGATTATGCCGGCGATCTCTATGGCGAAATTTTCCTGGCCGAAGATCGGGTCAGGCGCACGTCGCCGGGCCGGGTGGAACGGTGGAAGAATCTCTGGCCCGGACTGTCGCTCTGCGGGATCGCCAGCATCGCCGCCGCCTGGCTTTCCGAACATTATGGCGCGCCGATCATCCTGATGGGCCTGCTGATCGGCCTGTCGCTGAACTTCGCCGCTGCCGAGCCGCGCACCCATGCCGGGCTGGACATGGCGTCGAAGACCTGCCTGCGCTGGGGCATCGTCGTGCTGGGCACGCAGGTGACGCTGGCGCAGATCGGCGGATTGGGACCGGTGCCCTTCATCGCCATGCTGTTCGTCATGGTCGCCGCCATCGGGGCGGCCTTGCTGGTGGCGCGGCTGGGCGGCCAGTCGAGCGCGGTCGGGCTGCTGGCGGGCGGCGCCACCGCGATATGCGGCGCATCGGCGGCGCTGGCGCTGTTCGGCGTATTGGGCACGCGGCGGGTGAGCCAGGGGCAGTTCGCCCTCACGCTGGTGGTGATTTCGATGGCGAGCGCGCTTGCCATGTCCTTCTACCCGCCGCTTGCCGCCCTGTTGCAGCTCGACGACCGGCAGGCCGGTTTCCTGATCGGCGCATCCATCCATGACGTCGCGCAGGCGATCGGCGGCGGCTATGCCTTTTCCGATGTCGCCGGAAGCTATGCGACCATCGTCAAGCTCAGCCGCGTGGCCTTGTTGGCGCCGGTGGTCGCCATCGTCTCGCTGCTCGTCGCGGAGGATGAGGGAAGCGGCGGCCGGTCCTGGATCCGCAAGCTGGCGCTGCCCTGGTTCATCAGCCTGTTCTTGGCGGTGGTCTTGCTCAACAGCCTGCTTTCGCTGCCCCAGATGATGACCGACGCGTGCCTGATCCTGTCCAAGGCGTTGCTGCTGCTGGCAGTGACCGCGACGGCCATGCGCTCGCGGCTCGATCTCATCCTGCAAATGGGCTGGCGCGCGGCGCTGCCGGTGGTGGCGGCAACGCTTGCCTCGCTGGTCGCGGCCCTCAGCTTCTGCCTGGCGCTGCTCTGAGATGGAGGCGCCCGCCCCGCTCTATGATCTTGCGGTCATCGGCGGCGGCGTGAATGGCTGCGGCGTGGCACGGGATGCGGCCGGCCGCGGTGCGCGCGTGCTGCTGCTGGAGCAGGGCGATCTGGCGCAGGGCACCTCTTCGGCCTCGACCAAGCTCATCCATGGCGGGCTGCGCTATCTGGAACATTATGAGTTCGGGCTGGTGCGTGAAGCTCTGGCGGAGCGGGAACGGCTCTGGGCGATCGCGCCCCATATCATCGCGCCGATGCGCTTTGTCCTCCCCCATGTGCCGGGCCTGCGGCCACGCTGGATGCTGCGGATCGGCCTGTTCCTCTATGACCATATGGGGGGGCGGCGCGCCCTGCCGGCCACTCGCTCCATCGACCTGCGCCGCCATCCGGCAGGCGCGGCGCTGAAGGCCGGCTTCGGCCCCGCTTTCCTCTATGCCGATGGCTGGGTGGACGATGCGCGGCTGGTGGTGCTGAACGCCCGCGACGCCGCCGACCGGGGCGCAACCATCCGCGTCCGGACGCCGGTGGAGCGGCTCGATCGGCAGGACGATGGCTGGATCATCCATTCCGGCGCTGAAAGCTTCGCGGCCCGCGCCATCGTCAATTGTGCGGGGCCTGCAGTGCTCGACCTGCTGGCGCGCGCAGGCTGCTCAGCCCGTCACGGTATCCGGCTGGTGCGGGGATCGCATATCGTCGTGCCGCGCCTGTTCGACCATGATTGCGCCTATTTCCTTCAGCTGCCGGATGAGCGCATCGTCTTCGCCATTCCCTATGAACGGGATTTCACGCTGATCGGCACGACCGACCAGGATCATGACGGTCCGCTCGACCATGTCGTAGCCAGCGCTGAGGAAGTCGCCTATCTGTGCGCGGCCGCCAACCGCTTCTTCCGCCGCCAGATCAGCCCGGCCGCCATCTGCTGGTCCTTCGCCGGCGTGCGGCCGCTGGTAGATGACGGGTCGGACCGACCGGAGGCTGCGACGCGCGGCTATCGGCTGGAACTGGACGGCGGCGAGGGGGCGGGCGCGCCGATCCTGTCCGTATTCGGCGGCAAGATCACCAGCTACCGCCACCTTGCCGAAGCGGTGATGGAGCAATTGGCGCCGCTGCTGCCGGTGTTGAAGGGCAGCGGGTGGACAGCGTCCGCGCCCCTGCCCGGCGGCGACTTTCCCAAGGAAGGCCGAGAAGAATTGATAGCAGGCCTGCACCGCGACTATCCTTTTCTCGACACCGCGCTCGTCCACCGCATCGGCTGCGCCTATGGCAGCCACGCCCGTCGCTGGCTAGGGAACGCAAAGAGCCTGGCGGCGCTGGGAACGGATTTCGGCCATGGCCTCACAACCGCCGAAGTCGACTATCTCGTCGAACGGGAATGGGCGCGGGACGTCGAGGATATAATCTGGCGCCGAACGAAATTGGGCTTGCGCTTCGATGCGGCGCAGGTGGGGGCATTGCGCGAATATCTGGGAAAAATGGCATGGCCGGCGACCTGATCCTCGTTCTGGATGAAGGCACGACCTCCACCAGAGCGATCGTCTATCAGACCGACGGCGCCGTCGTGGCGGTCTCGCAGCAGGAGCTGACCCAATATTATCCCGCGCCCGGCTGCGTCGAACATGATGCCCTGGAAATTTGGGACAGGACGCTCGCCTGCGCCCGGAAAGCGGTGACCGATGCCGGCGGCGCGGAGCGGATTGCCGCTATCGGCATCACCAACCAGCGCGAAACCGTCGTCGCCTGGGACAGAGGCAGCGGCGCGCCGATCAGCCGCGCCATCGTCTGGCAGGACCGCCGCACCGCCCCTTTCTGCGCACAGCTGCGCGAGGCGGGGCTGGAGGAAACATTCCAGCACCGCACCGGCCTCGTCATCGATCCCTATTTTTCCGGCACCAAGATGCGCTGGATTCTGGACAATGTGCCGGAGGCCAGGGCTTTGGGCGAGCGGCTGGCGGTGGGGACGGTGGAAAGCTGGCTGATGTGGCAGCTGACCGGCGGCCTGCATGTCAGCGACGCCAGCAACGCCAGCCGCACGCAGTTGCTGGCGCTCGACGGCGCCGATTGGGACGACGAGCTGCTCGACATCATGGATGTGCCGCGTTCCGCCCTGCCGGAGGTCGTCGATAATCTGGGACGGTTCGGCACCAGCCTGCCCGACCTTCTCGGCCGGGCCATCCCGATTTGCGGCCTCGCCGGTGACCAACAGGCCGCGACGATCGGCCAGCATTGTCTTCAGCAGGGCGATACCAAAGCGACGTTCGGCACCGGCGCCTTCGTGCTGACCAATATGGGCGCGGCGCTGCCCCGGTCCAGCCATCGACTGCTCGGCACCATCCTCTGTCAGATCGACGGGAAGCGCATCTATGCGCTGGAAGGATCGATCTTCGTCGCGGGCAGCCTGATCAAATGGTTGCGGGACGAGCTGGGCGTCATCCGCACGGCCGCCGAAAGCGAGGAATTGGCGCGCGCGGTCCCCGACAATGGCGGCGTGCTGTTCCTGCCCGCGCTCGCCGGACTTGGTGCGCCACACTGGCGCCCCGACGCGCGCGGCGTCCTCACCGGGCTGAGCCAGGGAACGCAACGCGCGCATATCGTGCGGGCGGCGATGGAATCGCTTGCCCATCAATGCCATGATCTTCAGGCCGCCTTCGCGTCCGACGGCGCGCCCTGGACGATGTTGCGCATCGATGGCGGCATGAGCGCCAATGACTGGATCGCGCAGGATCTCGCGGACATGCTCGATGTGCCGGTGGAGCGGCCCGCCGATGTCGAAACCACCGCCCTTGGCGCGGCGATGCTGGCAGGGGTCGGCGCCGGCCTCTTCTCCTCGCTTGAAGAGGCGATGGCCATGCGGAGCCCGGTCACAGGCTTTGCGCCCGCACTGGCGGCGGCAACCCGCGCCGCGCGCGTGGAGCTGTGGCGAAGCGGGCTGCGGCAACATCTGTCCATCGGCCGCTGAACCGACAGACCGGTCATATCCCCGCCGAGCGGCACTGCACATGCGGCGACCGGAAGTCGGCCACAGGATCGAACCCGCCTCAAGCTCGTTGTCGTTCGCCAACAAATTGAGAGGGATTATGCGGGGATTTGGGTTCAGGCGCGGCATCGCTGCACAGCATTGCATCGCCGCCGCCATCACCATCGGCCTGACCGGCGGCAGCGGCATCGCTTATGCGCAGACCACCACCGCGTCTATCCGCGGTACGGTCAGCAGCGGAGAAGCGGCGGTTGCCGGTGGCGAGGTAACGGCGCGCAATCTTGCAACCGGCGCCTCCAGCCGCGCCACCATCGACGCGGGTGGCCGCTATGTTTTGTCGGGTCTGCAACCGGGCAGCTATGAGATTATCTGGCGGGGACAGGATGGCGCCATCAGCCGGCAACGCGTCTCCATCGGCGTTGGCCAATCGGCCACGCTCAATGCTCGGCTGGAGCCGCCACAGGCAGCATCCGAAGAGGCGGATGCTCAACCCGCCACCGCGTCAGGCAGCGACATCATCGTTACCGGCCAGCTGGTGGAGACCCGCACGTCCGAGATCGCGACCAACATCACCACCCGCCAGATCGAAAATCTGCCGCAGTCGAGCCGCAACTTCCTGAACTTCGCCGATCTGGCGCCCGGCGTTCGCTCCAGCAACAGCGAAACGCGCAAGACCTTCTCGTCGGGCGGCGTCAGTCAGGATCCCAACGGCGAAAGCCTCGCCGCGCCGCAGGTCAATGTCTTCATCGACGGCGTCAGCCTCAAGAGCAATGTGCAGCAGGGCGGGCTGGTCGGACAGGATAGCAGCCGCGGCAATCCCTTCCCTCAGGCGGCAGTGCAGGAATTTCGCGTCCTGTCTTCCAATTTCAAGGCGGAATATGAAGACGCCGGCACGTCGGTCATTACGGCCGTCACCAAGTCCGGCGGCAATGATTTTCATGGCGAGGCTTTCGGCTTCTATCAGGATGCCGGACTGCGCGGGCGCGACTATTTTCAGAAGAAGCGCGGGCTGGAAGAGCCGGCCTATAAGCGCAAACAATATGGCGCCTCGCTCGGTGGCCCGATCATCAAGGACAAGCTGCACTTTTTCATCGCCTATGAGGGCAATGACGAGGATCGCGCGCAAAATGTCCTGATCGGGCAGGAAAGCCCGGAAAATCTGGCGCAGTTCGGCCAATATGAAGGCTCATTCCTCAGCCCCTTCCGCGAAGATCTGGGGTTCGCGAAACTGACCTGGCAGGCGGGTGAGGATGACCGGATCGAGCTGGCCGGCAGTATCCGCAAGGAACGGGAGATTGCCGGTTTCGGCGGGCAGGTCGCTTATGAAGGGGCGTCGGTCAACCGCAACAAAGTCTATACCGGCAATCTGCGCTGGAGCCATGACAAGGGCGATTTCCTCAACGAGGCGAGCGTCGACTGGCTCTATTATGGCTTCACGCCGACGCCGCTCAACCCGGACATAGTGGGGCAGGATTATGAAGGTATCATCCGCTTGGGCGGCTCCAGCACGGCGCAGAAAGTGGTGCAGAAAGGCCTGACCTTCCGCAACGCGGCGACATTCTCCAATGTCGATTTTATGGGCGGCAGCCATGTCATCAAGCTGGGCGCGAAACTGTCGCTTCAGGATTATCGTGTCGCCAATCAGCTGAATTTCAACCCGGTCTTCAACTATCGCGTCAGTGCGTCGCAGGGGCTGGACTATGGCTTCCCGGCTGAAGGCCGGATCGGCACCGGCGACCCGGCGGTCCGCGCCAAAAATACCCAGATCGGCCTGTTCGTTCAGGATGACTGGGAAGTGGACGAGCATCTGACGCTCAATCTCGGCCTGCGCTGGGATTATGAGACCAATGCCAAGAATAACGACTATGTGACGTCGCCCGCCGCTGTCGAGGCGCTGCGCTATCTGGAGACGCAACTGGCCGGCCAGCCCGGCAATGATTTCCGCGCGAGCGATTATATTTCCACCGGCAGCAACCGAAAGCCTTATTGGAAGGCGTTCCAGCCCCGTGTCGGCCTGTCCTATGACGTCAATGGCGACCAGCGCACGATCCTGTTCGCCGGCTATGGCCGCTATTTCGATCGCACCCTGTTCCGCAATGCGGCCGAGGAGGCGCTGCTCGATCAATATGAGGTCCGCACCTTCTATTTCTCACGCGATGGCCAGCCCCGGAACGGGCAGCCGACCATCGTCTGGAATGATGCCTATCTCAGCGGCGACGGCCTGCGCGGCCTGATCGATTCCGGCATTGCCCCGCCCGGCGAGTTGCGCGTGATCCGCAACGACACCCGCCCGCCGAGCACCGACCAATATAGCGTCGGCATTCGCCAGCAGATCGGCACGCTGCGCACGTCGCTCAGCTACACCCATATCGAGGCGAAGGATCAGGTCGGCTATTTCCCGATCAATCGCAGCACGACGCCTAATGCCAACGGATTTTACGACACGATCGTCGTGCCCGGCTATGGCACGGTGGTCGGCCTCACCCAGGCGCGCGCCAGCAAATATGACGGCATGTTCCTGACCATCGACAAACCCTATAGCAGCGCCAGCCCCTGGTCGCTGAACATCGCCTACACGCTCGCCTTCTCCAAGGAGCGCGGCTATTCCTTCAACTTCGACTTCCCCCGCGTGGCCGAACAGCCCTACCGCCCCAATTCGGGCAATGAACGGCACCGGTTGGTGGTATCGGGCATGGTCGATCTGCCCTGGGGCATTCAGGCCAGTACGCTGATGCAATGGGGGTCAGGCCAGCCCTATCGCGTGATCGATCAAAGCCAGGGCGAGGGCGTCAACCAGATCATCGCCAACAGCGGCAACACGAAGGATTTTCGTCAGGTCGACCTGCGCCTGACGAAAAGCTTCGACCTGGGCGGCGAGAAGCGGCTGCAATTGATTGCGGAAATGTTCAACCTGTTCAACCGCGCCAATTTCGGCGGCTATGACGGCTTCCTTCCCTATCCGGTCAACGATCCGGACGGGAACCCCAATTTCGGCACGCCGAACAGCCTGTCCGGCCCACCGCGCAGCGTCCAGTTCGGCGCGCGCTTCCGCTTCTGAACGCTCGCGCGCAGCTAGGCGGAGCGGGCGAACAGCCGCTCCGCCAGCAGGCCGAAGCCGATGCCGATCACGGCCCAGAGCAGCGCCTGGGTCGCGATCGCCGTAACGCGGAACTGCCACAGCAGCGTCGCGGGAAAATCACTCGGCACCTCATCGATGGTGGGCAGCAGGCTTTGCCCCAGCAGCACCATCAACAGCCAGGCAGCGCCGGCCAGCAGGCTCGCGTCCAGCGCGCCTCTGGCTTGCAGCAGGGCGACCCGCCATCGCGCCGCCATCACCGCCGCTCCCACCGACAGCAGGATCATCCCGAAATAGGCGGCGGTGCGCAGCCCCACCGTTTCATGCCGGCCCACCGCCGGCGGCGTCTGCGGATATTTGAGGGCCGGCACGACGACGATCAGCAGAAAGGCAAGGCCCGCCAGCAGCAGGGCGAAGCCGCGTGGGCCGATGCGCCCGAACCGCCCATAGCCATAAGCAAAGACCAGGGAAAATAATCCACCGACCGCCGCCCCATAGAGCGCCAGAGCGGTCAACAAGCCGGCCCCCTTCTGTGTCGCGCGGCTGACGAGCGGCGCCTCCTCCTCTTCGCCGGGATCGGATGCGTGCGCGGCATGCGACGCTTCATAGCCGATGGCGAGGTCTATCTGCGGCTCGGCGATGGCGCGCGCGCACAGGGTGGCAAGCAGGGCCGCCAGGATGCCAGCCAGCATCCCGCGCCACAATAATTGTCCGGTCATGATCGTTTAGTGGCAGGGAAAGCCGAGCAGATGCCGGCCGTCATGCACATATTCATGCACGAACATGCCGTCGAACAGCGCAAAAGCGCCCTGTTCGGTGCTCACGAAATACAGGAAGATCAACGCGATCAGCGTGCCGAACAGCGCCCATGGCGCTATGTCCGAAAGCGGGATCGCAACTTGCCCGCGCACGGGCAGGAAATCGTCAAATGGTACGGCGGCAGCGGCCATGTCATGCTCCTTTGCGGGATGTCGCGTCCCTTGAGGCGGTCCATGCCCAGCGGGAAGGTCTGGCTCTCGACGCCGGCAAAGGGCATCGATAACAGTGGCGCGACCGCGCCGGAATTACACCGGCTTCTTCCCATCTGAGCGCTGCCCCTTCTTTGAACGCGAGGCCGGGCAGCGTCAATGATTGAAAAGGGTTGCCCTTTGGCTCTATCGCTTCTTTTCCTCTGCGCCGGGCCGACGCGCCTCAGTCGCGAGGGCGGCTTCCCGGCGCGGGACGAGGGGCTGGACGAGAGTGGCGCGCGGGACGTGGCCCGGATTGCCATCGATGCGCGACATGCCGCTCGCCTCTCCGCCAGCCCCGCCCGTGCCGCGCTGGAAACGGCGGAGGCGCTGGGTTTCAGCCCCGAAATTGCGGAGCCGCTGGCCGATATGGATCATGGGACATGGGCC
>DAMDPH010000057.1:0-17970 GCA_032082785.1 Sphingobium sp.
GAGCTTCGTAGAGTTTTCCAGCCTCGATTCCCCGCCCGACCCGCGCAAATGGGCGCGGCTGCGCGCGCATGTCGCGGCGCTCGGCCTGCCGCTGGCGCCGGATGCCGCGCCCTGGATCGGGGCGCGGCCCACCCTGCCCGATTATCTTCCCGCCATCGGCAGGAGTGACCGGGCGCCCAACCTTCTCTATGCCATCGGCCATCAGCATCTGGGCCTGACCCTGGGGCCGATCACCGGCGAGATGATTGCCGCCCTCGCGACGGGCGCTCCTTCGCCGGTCGATTCGGCGCCTTTCTCGCTCAACCGTTTTTGAGGATGTGACATGACGCAGCAGATTGGCAGCTCCGACGCCGCGACCGAACTGGCCGCCCTGAAACCCTGGGCCGAGCCTGCCCCGCTGATCGGCGCAGAGGAATATCGCGCCCGCATGGCCAAGGCGCGGTCGCTGATGGCGCAGGAGGGGATGGACGCGCTGCTGATCGACGCGGGGACCAGCCTCACCTATTTCGCCGGCGTGCCCTGGGGCGCGACCGAGCGGCTGGTGGCGATGCTGCTGCCGGCGACCGGCGAACCGATCCTCATCTGCCCCCGCTTTGAGCGCGGGTCGCTGGAAGCGGACCTCAAGATCGAGGGCGCCGACCTGCGGCTGTGGGAAGAGCATGAAAGCCCGTCCGCCCTTGTCGCCGATGCCTTGCGAGATTTGGGCGTGGCGCGGCTGGGGATCGACCCGGCCATGTCCTTCCTGTTCGTCGACCGCATCCGCCGCGCCGCGCCGGACGTCGCTTTGCTGGCGGCATCGGCGGTGATCGACGGGTGTCGCAGCATCAAGTCGCCAGCCGAGCTGGCGCTGATGCAGCAGGCCAAGTCGATGACGCTGGCGGTCCAGCGTGCCGCCGCCCGCATCCTGCGCCCCGGCATCACCGCCACCGCCGTCAAACGCTTCATCGAGGCCGGGCATCGTGCGCTGGGCGCGGCGGGCAATAGTTTCTGCATCGTCCAGTTCGGCCGCTCCACCGCCTTCCCGCACGGGCTGCCGGGCGAGAGCCGGCTGGAGGAGGGCGACATGGTGCTGATCGACACCGGCTGCATCGTCGGCGGCTATCAGTCGGACATCACCCGATCCTATGTCTATGGCGAGGCGACCGACGAGCAGCGCCGCATCTGGACGCTGGAAAAGCAAGCGCAGCAGGCGGCCTTCGATGCGGTGAAGCCCGGCATCCCATGCAGCGCCATCGACGCCGCGGCGCGGCGGGTGCTGGAGGCGGCGGGCCTTGGCCCCGATTATGCGCTGCCGGGCCTGCCGCACCGCACCGGCCATGGCATCGGCCTGTCGATCCACGAAGCGCCCTATCTGGTGCGGGGCGACGACACGCCGCTCGCGCCGGGCATGTGCTTTTCCAACGAGCCGATGATCGTCGTGCCCGACCGGTTCGGCGTGCGGCTGGAGGATCATTTCTACGTCACCGAAACGGGGGCGGCCTGGTTCACGCCGCCCTCCGTCGCGATTGATCAGCCTTTCGACTGATCCAGGGCTGGCCGCGCCTCAGCTGAGCGCGGCCAGTTCCTCATAAAGGGCGCGGGGGATCAGGCAGCCTTCCTCCGGCGTGCGGCGGCGCGCGGCGAAGCGCCGTTCGGACGGCAGCCGCGCCCCCTGCCCGGTGATGCCGGCGAACAGCGCTTCGGCCCGCTGCATATGCCCGGCCGCCTCCGCGCCCAGAAAGCCGGCAGGGTCGATGGCGAGGATCAGCTCGCCGCCATAGGGCGACGCGCCGGCGCCATCGTCATGGGCGAGCGATTCGGCGCTGGTCATGTCGCCGATCAGCGGCCCGGCGATCAGTTCGACCATGGCCGACAGCGCCGACCCCTTATGCCCGCCAAAGGTCAGCAGCGCGCCCGCAAGGCCTGCTTCGGCATCGGTCGTCGGATTGCCCGCCGCATCGATGGTCCAGCCGATCGGGATCGGCTTGCCGGCGCGGCGGTGCAGTTCGATCTCACCCCGCGCCACCGCGCTGGTGGCGAAGTCGAAGACGAAGGGATCGCCGCCCGGTCGCGGCCAGCCAAAGGCGATCGGGTTGGTGCCAAAGAGCGGCGCGGTGCCGCCCGCCGGCGCAACCCAGGCATGGCTGGGCGTGAAGGCGAAGGCGACCAGCCCCTCCGAGGTCAGCGCCTCGATCTCCGGCCAGAGCGCGGCGAAGTGGACGCAGCGGTTGATGCCCATGGCCGCGATGCCCATGGTCCGCGCTTTTTCGACCAGCAGCGGCAGGCCGATAGCGAACGCCGACTGGGCAAAGCCGCCATCGGCATCGACGCGCAGCAGCGCGGGCGACACATGTTCGACCTTCGGCTTGGCATCGGCCACGACCTTGCCGCTGCCCAGCGTGTGGACGCAGTTGAGCAGGCGATAGACGCCGTGCGACGCGCATTCGTCCCGCTCGCCGGCGATGATGGTGGCGGCGACCGGCTCGATATGCGCCTCGCCCAGGCCATGGCGGCGCAGCACCGCATGGGCCAGCGACCGCACCTCGTCCAGGCTGAGGCGAACCTTGTCCATCTCGCTCATTGGCCGCTACACTCCAGATTGGGGATGGGGAATTGCATGTCAGGCCCTCCGTCTTGCTACTTAACCATGTTCCGCTTATCGTATACGGTATAAGCTGGAACCTCAAGTTGGAGAGCCGCCATGTCCGCCCCTATGCCCCTTCTCAGCCGCAGGGCGATGCTGCTGGCCGCGACCAGCGCCGCGACGCTGCCGGCCTGGCAGGGCTGGAGCGCCTTTGCCCGCACGACGCAGGATGCGCTGCCCGGCACCGCCCGGCCGCTGCCGCTCGCCGCGACGCGGTTGCTGCCCTCCCCCTTTGCCGATGCGGTGGAGGGCAATCGCGCCTATCTGCTGCGGCTGGAGCCGGACCGGCTGCTGCACAATTTCCGCAAACATGCCGGGCTCCAGCCCAAGGGCGAGATTTACGGCGGCTGGGAAAGCGACACCATCGCCGGCCATACGCTGGGCCATTATCTCTCCGCGCTCAGCCTCATGCATGCGCAGACCGGGGACGAAGAATGCGCCCGCCGCGCGGCCTATATCATCGATGAACTGGCCGCCTGTCAGGCGGCGGCGGGCGACGGCTATGTCGCCGGCTTCACGCGCCGCCGCGACGATGTGATCGAGGATGGGAAGCTGATCTTCCCCGAGATCATGCGCGGCGACATCCGCTCGGCCGGGTTCGATCTCAATGGCTGCTGGGTGCCTTTCTATAACTGGCACAAGCTGTTCGCCGGCCTGTTCGATGCGGAGACGCATATCGGCAACCGCGACGGGCGCGCGGTGGCGGTGGCGCTCGCGGGCTATATCGACCGGGTGTTCGCCGCGCTCAGCGACGATCAGGTGCAGCAGGTGCTCGATTGCGAACATGGCGGCATCAATGAAAGTTTCGCCGAACTGCACGTCCGCACCGGCGATCCGCGCTGGCTGGCGCTGGCGACGCGGCTGCGCCATCGCAAGGTGCTGGACCCGCTGGCGCAACAGCGCAATTCGCTGCCCTGGATCCACACCAATACGCAGATCCCCAAGCTGATCGGGCTGGCGCGGCTGCACGAAATTACCGGCAACGCGCCCGATGCGACCGCCGCCCGCTATTTCTGGGACACCGTGGTCAACCGCTACAGCTATGTCATCGGCGGCAATGCGGACCGGGAATATTTCCCCGACCCCGACAGCATCTCCAAACATATTACCGAGCAGACCTGCGAAAGCTGCAACAGCTATAATATGCTCAAGCTCACCCGGCATCTTTATGCCTGGCGGCCCGATGCCAGCCTGTTCGACTATTATGAGCGGGCGCATATCAACCATATCCTCGCCCATCAGGATCCCGCCACCGGCATGTTCGCCTATATGGTGCCGCTGATGTCGGGGGCGCACCGGGACTGGTCGGAGCCGTTCGATCATTTCTGGTGCTGCGTCGGCAGCGGCATGGAAAGCCATGCCAAACATGGCGAATCCATCTGGTGGGAGGATGCGGCGCGGCCGGCGGACATGCTGATCGCCAACCTCTATATCGCCAGCGAAGCGCGCTGGGCGGCGCGCGGTGCGACGCTGCGGATCGACACCGACTATCCGTTCGACGGCAAGGTCGCGCTGTCGCTGCCGGTCCTTCAGAAGCCCGGCCGCTTCACTTTGGCGCTGCGCATTCCGGGATGGAGCGAGGGGGCGACGCTGGCGGTCAACGGGACGCCGCTGCCCCAGCCGCGCCGGCAGGGCGGCTATGCGCTGATCGAGCGGGACTGGCGCGCGGGCGACACCGTGACGCTGGACCTGCCGATGAGCCTGCGGGTGGAGCCGACGCCGGACGATGAACAGACCATCGCCCTGCTGCATGGGCCGCTGGTGCTCGCCGCCGATCTCGGCGCGGCCGACGCGCCGTTCGACGGTCCGGCCCCGGCACTGGTCGCCGCCGACGTGACGCAGGGCTTCGCGCGTGTGCCCGCCGCCCGGCCCAGCTATCGCACCAGCGGTATCGGCAAGCCGGCGGACCTTGGCTTCGCCCCCTTCTTCCAGCAGCGCGACCGGCGCACCGCCGTCTATTTCAAGCGCTTTACCCAGGATCAATGGGCGGTCGAGCAAAAGGCCTTCGCCGCCGAACAGGCGCGGCTGCGCGATCTGGAGCAGCGGTCGGTCGACATCATGCATCTGGGCGAGATGCAGCCCGAGCGTGATCATCAGCTGGAATCAAAACTCTCCTACACCACCACCTATCGCGGGCGGCATGGCCGCGACGCGCGGACCGACGGCTATTTCCAGTTCCGCATGAAGGTGAAGCCCGGCCAGCTGATCCTGCAGGCCACCTATTGGGGCGAGGAGCGCAACCGGCTGTTCGACATCCTTGTCGACGGGCAGAAGGTCGCAACGCAGAAGCTGGACGCCGACAAGCCCGGCGAATTTTTCGACGTCACCTACACCGTCCCCGAAGCGCTCACGCGCGGCAAGGAGACGGTGCTGATACGGGTGCAGCCGGCAGAGGGCATGACGCGGGCCGGGCCGATTTTCGGCATGCGCCTGTTCACGCCGGCGGCGGGGCGGACTTGACGATCGTTACGATGGCATCCCAATCTGCCGGAATATTCGAGGGAAGGGGCGATGCGGGCATCGCCGACAGGGAAGAAAGACAGACCATGACCAGCAGAATTTCCATCATCGCGCTCGCGCTGCTCGCCTCGACGGCGGCGCCGGCCGCGCTCGCCCAGAACGCACCTGCCCAGAACGCACCCGCCACCACTCAGGCGCAGCCGACCGCCGCCGACCTCAAGCTCCGGGCGCTCTACGATGCGGAATGGATCTGGCGGCAAAAGGAATTCGCCCGGCTGCCGGGCAAGGACGCCCGCTCCCCCACCGAGGCGGCCGACCATCTGCCCAGCGTCACGCCCGAAGCGCAGCAGCGTCGCCATGCCTATTGGACCAATGTGCTCAAACAGCTGGACCAGATCGACGACGCGCAGCTGTCGCATGAGGAAAAGATCAACAAGGCCGTGTTCCAGACCTCGCTCTGGCAGATGGCGGACAATATTAAATACAAGACCTATGAGGCGCCGTTCAACAGCGACACCTTCTTCTGGACCTATCTCGACCCGCGCGCGCCTTTTGCCCGGCAGGATGAGTATCAGCGCTATCTCGGCCGGATGGCCGACCTGCCGCGCTATTTCGACGAGCAGATCGCCAATATGAAGGCGGGGCTGAAGCGCGGCTATACCGTGCCGCGCGTGTCGATCGAGGGGCGCGACAACACGATCGAGCCGTTCACCGCCACCGATGAGAGCAACCCCTTCTACAAGGCCTTCGCCACCATGCCCGCCAACATCCCGGCGGCGCAGCAGGCGGCGATGCAGACCCAGGCGCGGCAGCTGATCCGCGAGTCCATCGCGCCCGCCTATCAGAAGCTGCTCGCCTTCATCCGCAACGAATATATGCCCGCCGCGCGCAAGAGCATCGACGCCTATTCGCTGCCCGACGGCAAGGCTTTCTACCAGGACCGCATCCGCGAATATACGACGCTCGACCTGACGCCGCAGCAGATCCATGAGATTGGTCTGAAGGAAGTCGCGCGGATCGACGCCGACATGAAGAAGACGATGAAGGATGCGGGCTTTACCGGCAGCTTCGAGGAGTTTCTCCACTTCCTGCGCACCGACCCGCAATTCTACGCCAAGACCCCGCGCGAGCTGATCTCCTACTCCGCCTATGTGGCCAAGAAGATGGACGGCAAGCTCAAGGAGACATTCAACCATCTGCCGCGCTACCGCTTCACCATCCGGCCGGTGCCCGACGAGATCGCGCCGATCTACACGTCCGGCCGGGGCGGGCTGGAAGCCTGTATGATGAACACCTATGCCCTGCCCTCGCGCCCGCTCTACAATCTGACGGCGCTGACGCTGCATGAATGCAATCCCGGCCATAGTTTCCAGGCCGCCTATGCGCTGGAGGCGCCGGACCGTCCGGCCTTCCGCGGCCAGACCTATTTTTCCGGCTATGGCGAGGGCTGGGGTCTCTACACCGAATGGCTGGGCACCAAGCTTGGCATGTATGAAACGCCCTATGAAGAATTTGGGCGCGAGACGTTCGAGATGTGGCGCGCGGCGCGGCTGGTGATCGACACCGGCATCCATTCCATGGGGTGGAGCCGGCAGCAGGCGATCGACTATCTGGCCGCCCATACCGCGCTGGCGAAGCTCGACATCACCAATGAGGTGGATCGCTATATTTCCTGGCCGGGCCAGGCGCTCGCCTACAAGCTGGGCGAATTGTCGATCCGCAAGATGCGCGCCAAGGCGGAGGCGGAGCTGGGCGACAAATTCGACCAGCGGCCGTTCCACGACACGCTGCTCAATATGGGATCGGTGCCGCTGCCGATGATGGAAGCGGAGCTGGAGCGGTTCATCGCGAGCGAGAAGGCAAGGCTGGCGACGCCCGGTGCGGCGCAGTAAGGCGCTGGCCGGGATCGCCGGCGCGCTGCTGCTGATCAGCGCCGCGCCGGCAAACGCCGCTCAAGCGTCCGAGGCGGCGGCTTCGGAGGCGGCGGACAAGGCCGCCATCGTCCGGCTGATCGCCGATATGGAGGCGGCCTGGAACCGGGGCGACTTCGCCGGCTATATGGAGGGGTTCCTCAACCCCGACGTGGTCTTCGTGTCGCGCGGTCGGTTTCAGCGCGACTGGCAGGGGACGCTAGACCATTATGTTCGCGACTATGGCACGTCGGAAGCGACGCGGGGGCGGCTGCATTTCTGCGACCTGCGGATCGAGATGCTGGCGCCCGACGCGGCCCAGCTGATCAGCCGCTTTCATCTGGCGGCGACTCCGGGCCAGTCGGGGATCAACACCCGGCTGATGCGCAAGGTGAAGGGGCAATGGCGGATCGCGCTCAACCATGTCTCCGCCTTCGAGCCCGATGCCGCGACGCCACCCTATTGCGCCGAGAAGAGCGCGGAAGGGAGCGCACCGGGCGCCCCGGCCGGCCGGCAGCCCTGACGCCGCTTTTGCCGCGCCTCGCAACTTCTGGCGCGCGCGCCGAGTTGCTCTACAGGCGACAAGGACAAGGATGCGGGGAGGGCTGACGGATGAACATGGCATTGGAAGCGGGCTTGTGGGGGCTGGTCGGCGGCTCCGCCCTGCTGATCGGCGCGGCGATCGGCTATCGGCTGCCCCTGCCCCAGCGGCTGATCGCCGCCGTCATGGCGCTGGGCGCGGGCGTGCTGATTTCCGCCGTCGCCTTCGACCTGATGGACGAGGCCTATGCCCGCGGCGGCTTCGATTCGACGGCGATGGGCTTTTTGGGCGGGGCGATCGCCTATACGCTGGCCAATGTCGCGGTGAGCCGGGCCGGAGCGCGGCACCGCAAACGCTCGGGCGCCCATCCCGGCCAGAGCCAGCCCGATGCCGCATCCGGCGCGGGACTGGCGATCGCCGCCGGCGCGCTGCTCGACGGCATTCCTGAATCGGTGGTGATCGGCGTCAGCCTGCTGGAAGGGGCCGGCGTCAGCATGGTGACGGTCGCCGCCGTCTTCCTCTCCAACATTCCCGAAGGTCTTTCCAGCGCCGCCGGCATGAAGAAGGCGGGACATGGGCCGCGCTATATCTTCCTCGTCTGGGGCGGCATCGCGCTGGCGTCGGGCATCGCCGCGTTGGTCGGCAATATCGCGCTGGCGGGCGCCAACCCCGACATTATCGCCGCCACCACCGCCATCGCCGCCGGTGCGATCCTGGCCATGCTGGTCGACACGATGATCCCCGAAGCGACCGCGGAAACCCATGAATATAGCGGCCTCATCGCGGTGGCCGGTTTCCTGCTCGCCTTCATCCTCTCGCGCATCGGCGGCTGAGCGTCGGCCGGTAACGCTCAGGCTGCATGGCCGCGCCGGCCGCCGCCAAGGAACGAACCGCCCGCTCGCCGCTTTGCGCTGGCATGGACGAACCGATCGACTGCCTCATCATCGGCGCAGGCCCCGCCGGGCTGACCGCCGCCATCTATCTGGCGCGCTTTCACCTTCGGATCGCGTTGGTCGATGCGGGCAAAAGCCGGGCGGCGATGATCCCCACCACCCATAATCATGCCGGCTATCCCGGCGGCATTTCGGGCAAGGATCTGCTGGCGCGGATGCGTGCGCAGGCGGACGAGCATGGCGCGCGCGTGACCGGCGGGCTGATCGAGACGGTGGAGCGGCAGGGCGATGTCTTCCTCGCCCGGTCGGAGACGGAGGCATGGCGCGCCCGCACCATCCTGCTCGCCACCGGCGTCGTCAACAACCCGCCGCCGATCGCGCCGGAGATCCATGACGTGGCGCTGCAACGCGGGCTGCTGCGCTATTGCCCGATCTGCGACGGCTATGAAGCGACCGACCGGCGTATCGCCGTCATCGGCACCCGGACCCATGGCCATAATGAAGCGCTGTTCCTGCGCATGTACAGCCGGGACGTGACGCTGATCGCGCCGCAGGGCGGGCATGAGCTGGCGCCGGAGGAGCGGCAGGCGCTCGACGCGGCGGGCGTGGTGATGCGCGATGGCCCGTGCGGGCCGTTGCGGATCGAGGGCGCGCATATTCTGGTGCCGACGCCCGATGGTCCCCTGCCCTTCGACAGCGTCTATCCCGCGCTTGGATCGGTCATCCGGTCCGAACTGGCGATCATGCTGGGGGCGGAGGCGACCGAGGATGGCTGCCTGACGGTCGACAGCCATCAGCGCACCAGCGTGCCCGGCCTCTACGCCGCCGGCGACGTCGCCAAGGGGCTGGACCAGATCAGCCATGCCATGGGCGAGGCCGGCGTGGCGGCGACCACCATCCGCAATGACCTCAACGCCGCGCGCAGACTGTTGCGCTGACGCAACATCATTGCAGCCATTTCTGCTAATGACTTGCAACATACTGATGTTGCAGCTAGCCGCACCCCCATCAGATCAACCGGGGGATATATGTCCGTTCGTTCGTCCATCCTGCTTGCCACCACGATCCTGAGCGCCGCCGCCAGTCCGGCGCTGGCCCAGCAGGCGCCCGCCGAGGCGCCGGAGGAGAGCGGCATCGTCGTCACCGCCGCGCGCACCATCCTGCCGCCCAATGCGCTGCCGCTCACCATCGACATTATCGACCAGCAAAGCCTCAACCAGCAGGTGGCGATCGGCGGATCGATCGTCGATGCGGTGTCGGCGCTCACCCCCTCCTTCTCGCCCACGCGGCAGAAGCTGTCGGGCGCGGGTGAGACGCTGCGCGGCCGCTCGCCGCTCTATGCGATCAACGGCATCCCGCAGACCGCGGCGCTGCGCGATGGCGGCCGGGACGGTTTCACCATCGACCCCTTCTTCATCGACCGGGTGGAGCTGATCTACGGTTCCAACGCGTTGCAGGGCATTGGCGGCACCGGCGGCATCGTCAATCAGGTGACGGTCGCGCCGCCGCGCAGCGATGGCCTGTCGGGCCGGCTGCTGGTGCAGGGCAATAGCGACACCGGCTTTCGCGGCGACGGTATCGGCGGCAAGGTCGCCGGGCTGCTCGCCTGGCGCGGGGGGCGCTGGGACGCGATGGTCGGCGCCGCTTATGAAAAGCGCGGCGTTTTCTATGACGGACATGGCGCACGGATCGGCACCGACCTGACCCAGGGCGAGACGCAGGACAGTCGCAGCTGGTCGCTGTTCGGCCGCTTCGGCTATGCGCTGAGCGACACCGCCCGGCTGGACCTCACCATGAGCCGCTTCCAGTTGCGGGGCGAGGGCGATTATGTCGCGTCGCCCGGCGTGCCGGCCAGCGACCTGCCGACCAGCTCGGTCCGGGGCACCCCGCCCGGCGTCCCGGCCACCAACCGCACCGAAAGCGCCGCCCTGTCGCTGACCGACAGCGACCTTGCCGGCGGCAATTTCATCGCCCAGCTCTTCTTCAACCGCTCGCGCGACACCTATGGCGGCGAAGTGATAACGCCGGCGACCTTCCTGGCGCCGGGCATCCTGTTCGACCAGTCGCAAAATCGCAGCCGCAAATATGGCGGCAAGATCAGCTATGAACGCGCCTTCCCCGGCTTCGAGGCGCTGACCGCCACGGTCGGGCTGGACGCGCTGTTCGACCTGACCGAGCAGCGGCTGATCGCGTCGGGCCGCAGCTGGGTGCCGCCAACCGACTATCGCAGCATCGCCCCCTTCGCCCAGTTCAACCTGGCGCTGTTCGACAAAAGGCTGCGCATCGCCGGTGGCGTGCGGCATGAGGATGTGCGCATCGCCATCGACGATTATCGCACGCTCTACACCTATGGCGGCGGGCAGGATGTGGAAGGCGGCGCGCCCAGCTTTGCCGACACGCTGTTCAACGGCGGCGTCATCCTGGAACCCTGGAACGGCATTCGCGCCTATGCCAGCTATGCCGAGGGCTATACCGTGCCCGACGCCGGCCGCATCGCCCGCGCCGTCAAGGATCCCGGCTTCCGCGTCGATCAGATCAACATCGACCCGATCGTATCGAACAATCGCGAGCTGGGGCTGGAGGTGAAGCGCGGGCCGCTGGACGCCAGCGCCGCCTATTTCTGGTCGACCAGCAAGAATGGCGCGCTGCTGGTCCAGACCGGCGGGGTATTCGAGGTGCAGCGGCAGCGGGTGGAGATAGAGGGGCTGGAGCTGAACCTGTCGGCCAAAATGCCGCTGCCGGGGCTGACCCTGTCCACCGGCTATGCCCATCTGCTCGGCCGCACCGACGGGTCGGCGGACGGGGTGGATGCGGTCGACCGCGATCTGGACGGCGCCAATATCTCGCCCGACCGGCTCAATGTCGCGGCCAGCTATGTCCATGGGCCGCTGTCGGCGCGGGTGCAGACGCAATTCTTCCTGCCCCGCCAGTTCGAGCGGACGCCCGGCCAATATCCGGCGGCCTATCGGTTCGACGGCTATGAAGTCACCGATCTGTCGCTGCGCTATGAGACGGGGCTGGGGGCGCTGACGCTGGCGGCGCAGAATATCTTCAATGTCTTCTACATCGATTATTACAGCCAGACGGTGCGCCCGACCGACGCGGTCCATTATTTCGCCGGCCGGGGTCGCAATTTCACCCTGTCCTGGGACTATCGTTTCTGATGCGACAGGGCGGCGGGCTGTTCGGCTCGCCGCCCGTTTCAGAACAGGCACTTGGTCGTTAAGTGCAACAGGGGTGAGACAGGTCCGCGCCTTTTTCATTGATGATGCTGGCGCATGGATCATGTTCATTGATGATTATGAATCATCAATGCATCGTCAGGACCAGAGCGGCAGCGCGGTGGTGGACTTGATCTCCTGCATCGCGAAGGAAGAGCTGACATCGGTCAGCGGCGCGACTTTGGTCAGCTTGCGATAGATGCGGTCATAATCGGCGATGTCCCGCGCCACCACCTTGAGCAGATAGTCGATGTCGCCGCTCATGCGATAAAATTCCACCACCTCGGGAATGCGCGCCACCCCGTCCGCGAAGCTTTGCAGCCATTCGTCGCTATGATGGGCGGTGCGGACCGCGACGATGACGGTGACGCCCAGCCCCAGCGCCTCCCGGTTCAGCACCGCCACGCGCCGGGCAATCACCCCTTCCCGCTCCAGCCGCTTGATCCGTTTCCAGCAGGGCGTCTGCGACAGCCCCACCCGGTCGGCCACCTCGGCCACCGAGAGGCTGGCATCCTCCTGCAACAGGGACAGGATGCGCCGGTCGGTGGCGTCGGGAATGAAATTCTCCATAATCTCCCCTCCGCAATAATGATCTTCTCCATAGCCGCGCGAAGAGGCATCAGAAAAGAACTATTCGCCCCGCCGAACGGTGTAGCATGCCCTCGTCCGCCAAAGGAGTGACCGCATGTTCCGTCGCCTGTTCCTCGATCATCCGCAGCAAATCGGCGAAAGCTATGGCGAGCATCTGCTCGCCGCCGGCAGTTTCGCGCTGACGATGATCGGCGCCGGGCTGGCATGCCTCATCCATGCGATCATTCCCGGCCTGTTCGTGACCACCGGGAGCGACATGATCGAGCGGCTGCACGACCGGATGGTGCTAAAGCGCCGCAACCGGCTGCAGGAAGCCAGGCGCGCGTTCACACCGACGAGGGGGGACTAGACGCGCCGTCGCGGCGCCGCCCGGGGGGGACGGCGCCGCGACCTTTTGATTGCGATGGGCAGGAGCGGGGTCGTCGAAAGGCGGCGCCGCTTTTTTGTTGCGGGTGCGGCGGGGGTGTAGGGGATTGGCGGGGCTTGTCGCTCTTGCTCGCTGCGGCTTTGGGTGGGGCGGCAGCAGGAAGAGGATCGCGCGGAGGCGCGGAGATCGCGGAGGCGCGGAGCGGGTGCATTCGGGTTCGCCGCTTGCGCGCCGTCGATGGGGCTGCGCTTCATGGATGCTGAAACAAGTTCAGCATGACGGCAGGAGGTGGGGTGAGGAGTGGTTGGAAGCTGGGCGTGGTGCCTGGTGCAACCGCAGGCAGATAGCGACCGGCACCTTCCTGCTGACCATCAGCCTTTCTCCGTCACCCCAGCGAAAGCTGGGGTCTCAGGCCGATTGGCACCGCCTCCCCCGACCTTTCCGGCCAATGCCGAATCCGGCCGCGCCGGCGGAGCCTTAGCCCCGACCTGCGCCGGGGCACAGCTTGGGGGCAAGTCTCCCTCCGCGTCTCTGCGCCTCCGCGAGAACCCCTCCGGCAAAGAGGTTCACGCAGAGGTCGCGGAGGCGCGGAAGGGGAGCTTTTGGGGCTCCCGTCGCGCGCCGCCGCTTCGGCTGCGCTTCATGGATGCTGAAACAAATTCAGCATGACGGCAGCGGGTGTGGTGAGGGGAGGTTGGAAGGTGGGCGTAGTGCCTGGTGCAACGGCAGACAGATAGGGGCCGGCACCTTCCTGCTGACCATCCGCCTTTCTCCGTCACCCTGCCGAAAGCTCGGGTCTCAGGCCGATTGGCACCGCCTCCCCGGCCTTCCGGCCAATGCCGACTGCGGCCAGACCGGCGGAGCCTTGACCCCGACCTGCGCCGAAGCACAGCTTGGGGGTAAGTCTTCCTCCGCGTCTCTGCGCCTCCGCGAGAAAGCCTCCGGTGAAGAGGTTCGCGCTGAGGTCGCAGAGGCGCGGAAGGGGGGGGCGTTTGGGACTCCCGTCGCGCGCCGCAGCTTCGGCTGCGCTTCATGGATGCTGAAACAAGTTCAGCATGACGGAAGGGGAGGGGTGGCGGTAGCGCGTCTTTTGGCGCCTGTTTGCGTGACGCCATTGTTGAAGAAGACGGACTATTACGCCGCTCACACGCTTCACCGGCATAGGCCGGGGTCTCGTTGCGGCGCTGGCCCCTGGGTTCCGGCCTTCGCCGGGACACGGGCGGGCGTCAGTTGAGCAAACGCCATTGGAGCCGCATGCTCCTCCTTCCGTTCGCCTTGGTCGGTGGGCGGGGGTTCTCGGCAGAGAAAGAGGCTTCGGCCCCAGCCTAGTCCCTTGCGCCTTATCCCATCCGCCTCAGCCGCGCCCCTTACCCCCCCGGGCGATAGGTGCGTTCGATGTGGCCCTTCAGGTCCTGCGCGTCATAATAGACGGGGCGCAGTTTGCCGGCGGCGTAGAGGTCGGCCTGGTCGTTGAAATGGGGCGAGGACGGGTCGCCGCTTTCGCCGCCGGCGCTGACCGCCAGCGCGCGAACCTTGGGACCGAACTCGACGGCGGCGACGAAGCTGTTGCCGCGCGTGCCGTAGAAACGCCTGGTGCCCGGATAGCGCGCCGCGCCGAAGGCGGCGAGCGAGCCCCATTGGGCGGAGGTGAAGGGCACCGGCGTGCTGGGCTTGGCATCGTCGAAGGTCTGGACGATGGCACCGTCATTGCGCTGGAACCGGTTGATCTCGCCCCAGGGCACGCGCCAGTCGCCGAAATCCTGCTGCAACCGATCGACCGCCGCGCGCAGCGCCGCCAGACGCTCCGCATCGCTGGCGCGGTCGGCCATATAGTCGATGGTGGCGATGCCCGCCTGCTTGGCCGCCGGCGCGACCGCCCGCCACAGCTCCTCGCCCCAGAAGACGGCGAGCGAGGTTTCGGTCGATTGCAGCCCCCATTTGCGATCCCAGCCGCGCAGCGCCTCGATCGCCGGCGCCAGCGCCGGATCGGGCGCCTTGTCATAGGCGGCGACCAGCCCCGGGATCAGCCGGGCGAAGCCGGTGAGATTGGGGTCATAGGCCGCATCGACCAGGCTTTGCAGGGTGAAGCGCGGGTTGGCGGTCAGCACCATCTGCGCATGCGGGCCGCGCGGATTTTCGCCCGCTTGATCCATATAGCGGGGGAACGCCTCTTTCTTCGGGCTGTCGGGGCCGGCGGCGGTCCAGGGGTGGTTATTGGTGTTCATCGCCCAGCCGCTGCCCGGATTGATCGCGCTCGGCAGGCTCTTGAGGCTGTGCAGCCCCTTCCAGTCGGTCGCCGGGTCGCTGCCATCCACCGGCTTTTCATAGTCGAACTGCACGTCGCGGATCGGCACATATTGCGGGTGGAGATAGGCGATATTGCCCTTGCTGTCGGCGAGCAGCGTATTGTTGGAACTGTTCGCCTGCCGCTCGGCGACGTCAAGATAGCTGTCGAGGTCGCGCGTCTTGGTCCGCAAATAGCTTTGCTCGAGCGCGCGCACCGGCCGGTTCATCAGCGCGAAGGCGATCCATTTGTCGCCTTCGGTCCGCACGATGGGGCCATGATGGGTGGCATAGCCGGTAAAGGCCCGCTGCGCGAGCGCGCCTTCGGGCGTGCGGTAGGAAAGCATGATCATCTTTTCGGTGACCGGCCGCAATTCCTGGCCATAGCGGTAGAAGAGCCGGTCCCCTTCGCGCACGATGGTCTCGGCAAACTCATCCACATTGTCGACGCCGCTCGACGTGTGCATCCAGCCGATATTGCGGTTGAAGCCCTGATAGATGAAAAACTGGCCCCAGGTGACGGCGCCATAGGCGTTCAGCCCTTCATCGCTGCTCATCTGCAATTCGGAGCGGAAGAAGAAGCTGGTATGGGGATTGATCATCAGCAGGGCATGGCCGTCCTGCGTGCGCTTGGGCGCGATGGCGAAGCCGTTGGATCCTTGCGGCTCGCGATAGACCAGCCCTTTCTCGGCCATGGACAGGGCGATGGGCCGCTTTTCGTAGAAAGCCTGTAGCTGGCTGAGCGGCACCCGCTCGATATCGCCGCCGATGCTGCCCTCGCTGAAGCTCAGCGCCATCCAGGGTTCGAAATGGGTGATGACGCGCGGCTTCACCAGCGGATGGGTGGCGAGATAATAGTTAAGGCCGTCGGCCCAGGCCTGCATCAGCTTGCGCAGCCAGGCGGGGCTGCGGGCATAATCGGCCTTGAGCGTTTCATGATCGATGAACAGCCGCTGGCGCAGATCCTGCCACAACGCCTGCTCGCCCTCCGCCTCCGCCAGCCGGCCCAGGCTCACCAGATAGTTGGTTTCGATCCGGTTGAAGTCGTCCTCGGCCTGCGCATAGATCATGCCGAACACCGCATCGGCGTCAGTCCGGCCATGGACATGGGCGATGCCCCAGTCGTCGCGGGTGATGGTGACGCGGGCGGCCTGCGACGAGGTAGCCGGAGCCGGAGCGGCCGGAGCCGGGGCAGCCTGAACGGGAATCGCCATCATCGCAGCAACGGGAATCAAGGCAAGGGTGGCGCGACGGGAAAATTTTCTCATAATGCAAGCGTAATGATGCGAACCGGGGCGTGCAAGCGCTCCCTTGCCCGAGGAGAGACCCATGCGCCCGATGCTGATGCTGCTCGCCCTGCTGGCCCTGCTGTTGCCGCCGCCCCCTGTACAGGCGGCCGAGCCGGGCGCGCGCGGGGTCTATCTGCTGCGGCCCGCGGCGCTGTTCGACGGCAAGGCGCGCAAGGAAGGCTGGTCGGTGCTGGTGCGCGACGCCCGGATCGAGGCGGTGGGACCGGACCTGACCGCGCCGGACGGGGCGAAGATCGTCGACCTGCCCGGCATGACGCTGCTGCCCGGCCTGATCGAAGGGCACAGCCATCTGTTCCTCCATCCCTATAATGAAACCAGCTGGGACGATCAGGTGCTGCGCGAGTCCATCGCGCTGCGCACGGTGCGGGCGACGGTGGCGGCGCGGCAGACCTTGCTGGCGGGCTTTACGACAGTACGCGATCTGGGGACGGAGGGCGCGGGCTATGCCGATGCGGGCCTCAAACAGGCTATCGCGCAGGATATCGTGCCGGGGCCGCGCATGCTGATCGCCAGCCGCGCGCTGGTGGCGCCGGGCGCCTATGGGCCGCGCGGTTTCGAGCCGGGCGTCGTGGTGCCGCTGGGCGCGGAGGAAGCGGGCGGGCCGGAGCTGGTGACGGCGGTGCGGCGGCAGATTGCGGCGGGCGCAGACCTCATTAAACTCTATGCCGATTATCGCTGGGGTCCGGGCGAGCCGAGCCGGCCCACCTATAGCCAGGCGGAAATCGCGCTGGCGGTGGAAGCGGCGCATAGCGCGGGCCGTCTGGTGGCGGCGCATGCCGGCACGGTCGAGGGGATGCGCCGCGCCATTTTGGGCGGCGTCGACACGATCGAACATGGCTATGAGGGCACGCCGGACATCTTCGCGCTGATGAAGGCGCATGGCGTCGGCTATTGCCCGACGCTGGCGGCGGGCGACGCGATCTCGCGCTATCTGGGCTGGAACGGGCAGGAGCCGGCGCCCGGACGGGTGTTGCAGGCGCGCGGGGCGATGGCGGCGGCGATGAAGGCCGGGGTCGCCATCTGCATGGGCGGCGATGTCGGCGTGTTCGCCCATGGCGGAAATGTGCGCGAGGCCGAGCTGATGGTGGCGGCAGGCATGACGCCGCTGGAGGTGCTGACCGCCGCGACATCGGGCAATGCGGCGATGTTCGGTATCGGCGAGCGGCTGGGCATGGTGAAGCCGGGGATGCTGGCCGATCTGGTCGCGGTGGACGGCGATCCGGCGCGCGACATCGGCGCGCTGCGCGCGGTGCGCTTCGTCATGAAGGATGGGATGATCTATCGGGAGCCGGGCGCGCCCTTGTGACACTGGTGACAAGGGCAGGTCGATAGCGGCTAAAGCCGGCATCGAAAGAAATGGTGCGGTCGAGAAGACTCGAACTTCCACGGCCTTTCGGCCACAACGACCTCAACGTTGCGCGTCTACCAGTTCCGCCACGACCGCACTGTTTCAAGGGGAACCGGCGGCGCCGGACCCTGGTAGGCGCTGGCCATTAGCAAAGGCTTCACGACCTTGCAACATCCGATCTTCACCAACGTTGTGATATTCTATGCGGGTCGAAAAGAGAAGGAAAGGAAAGGAGGGACAGGCCATGCGCGCCTGGATCTGGAGTGCAGCGACACTCGTCACGGCGACGGCGATGGGGCTGTCGCTCGGCCAATATGCGGTGACCCAGCCCGCCTCGCGCAGCGCCGCGCCGCCCGAAGCGGAGGCGATGCTGGCGAGCGAGATCGCGTCCGCGCCCGCGCCGGAAGCGCTGGCGGGGCCGCG
>DAMDPH010000058.1:0-17902 GCA_032082785.1 Sphingobium sp.
AGGCCATCGCCGCGCGCGGGGGGGCGAGCATCGCCCTGTCGGGGGGCCGCTCGCCGCGCCCGGTGCTTGAAGCGCTCGCCGCCGCGCCGCTCGACTGGAGCAAGGTCGTCGTCGCGCTGGTCGACGAACGCTGGGTCGCGCCCGACAGCGCCGACAGCAATGAACGGCTGGTGCGCGAGACGCTGCTGCAAGGACCGGCGGCCGCCGCCCGCTTCGTGCCGATGAAGAATGACGCTGGCGACGCCTATGCCGGGCAGGCCGCCTGCGAACGCGCCTATGCCGCCCTGCCCTGGCCGCTTGATATCGTGCTGCTGGGCATGGGCGAGGATGGGCATACCGCATCCCTCTTTCCGCAAGCGGCGGAGCTGGCCGAGGGGCTGTCGAGCGCCGCCCGCACCATCGCCGTCACCCCGCCCGCCGCCCCGCACCAGCGCCTGTCACTGACCGCCAGCGCGATCCGGGAGAGCCGGCATATTTTTCTCCAGATCAGCGGCGCGGCGAAGACGGCGATCTATGAACGGGCGAAGGCCGGCGGCGCGGTGGAAGAGCTGCCCATCCGGGTGGTGCTGTGCCAGGATGACGTGCCGGTCGAGGTGTGGATCTCCGAGGGCTGAGGCGATGTGGCGGGGCTGAGGGGTTGGGAGGCGCCGGAGGGGCGTGCCAAGCCGCGCCTTCTCCGCGCCGCCGCGTCTCCGCGAAGTTTGGTAAGGCGCGCAGATTTGCGCGCAGAGGCGCGGAGGCGCGGAGGCGCGGAGAGGAGGGTTGCGCGGCTGTTCTTCGCGCGGTCTCGGAAGACGTCGCGGCTGCCCAAGGCCGTTCTCCGGCGCAGGCCGGAGTCCGGTTCTACCATTATGTCTGGACCTGAACAGCAGTTCAAGGCGCCGGGGTCAGATGTTGTGCCTCGACGCCTGAGGCCCCAGCTTTCGCTGGGGCGACGAGTGAAAGGGAGCGTGAGGAAAAGCCGCGCCTGCCCTCCGTCTCCCCCCCTCCCGTCACCCCGCCGGCACGCTTTTCGCGATCAGATAGCGGTAGACGCCGGTGGCGTTGATGAAGAGGAGGGCGACATTTTGCCAGCCTATGCCTTCGCTATTCTCGTCGAGAAAACCCCATCCAATCAAGGCGATGGAGGAAGTGACGAACAGGACGAAGGCCCATCCGGTCATCCGCCGGCCAAGGTTCAGGGAAACGATCAGGGCCGCCAGCGTCGCCGCGCCGGCTCCATAATATTGCAGTGCCGTCAGCAGCGTCTGGTTCATGGCGGCTCAACGCGGGCGGCGCGTCATGGTTGCGGGGCGGCGCGGCGGGCAGTAGGCAGGCGGCCATGATCGCGCACATCGACCCGTTCCACGCCATCGCCATCAGCCGGGAAGCGCATCGTTTGCGCGCCGAGGGCCGGTCCATCCTGCATATGGAGTTCGGCCAGCCGTCGACCGGCGCGCCGAGCAAGGCGATCGCGGCGGCGCATCATCTGCTCGACACAGAGCCTATGGGCTACTGGGAAAGCCAGCCGCTCAAGGAACGGATCGCGCTCCATTATCGTGAAAACTATGGCGTGGCGGTCGATCCCGAACAGCTGTTGCTGACCTGCGGCGCGTCGCCGGGGCTGGTGCTGGCGCTGTCCAGCCTGTTCGCGCCGGGCGCGCGGGTGGCGACGGCGCGGCCGGGCTATGTCGCCTATCGCAACGTTCTCAAAAGCCTCTATCTCGATCCGCTGGAAATCGCCTGCGGCCCGGCCGAACGCTATCAGATCAGCGCCGCCGCGCTGGCGGCGATCAAGCCGGCGCCCGACGGCCTGATCCTCGCCAGCCCGGCCAATCCCACCGGCACCATCATCCCGCCCGACGAGCTGGCGGCGATCGCGCGCCTGTGCGCCGAGCGCGGCATCCGCATCGTGTCGGACGAAATCTATCATGGGCTGAGTTTCGGCACGCCCGCCCGGTCGATGCTGGAATTCGCGCCCGACGCGATCATTGTGAACAGTTTCTCCAAATATTTCAGCATGGCCGGCTGGCGGCTGGGCTGGATCGTGGTGCCGCCGGCGCTGATCGACGCGGCGAGGGCGCGGATGGGCAATCTGTTCCTGACGCCGCCGGTGCTGGCACAGCATGCGGGGCTCGCCGCCTTCGACTGCCGCGACGAGCTGGAGGGGCATGTCGAAAGCTATCGGCGCAACCGGCAATTGCTGCTGGACGCGCTGCCGGCGATGGGTCTTGCCAGCATCGCGCCGCCCGATGGCGCTTTCTATATCTATGCCGATGTCGGCCACCTCACCAATGACAGCCTCGGCTTCTGCCAGAAGCTGCTGCGCGACACCGGGGTGGCGACGGCGCCGGGGCTGGATTTCGATCCGGTCGACGGCCATCGCTTCATCCGCTTCAGCTTCGCCGTCTCCACCGACCGGGTGGAGGACGCCATCGCCCGCATGATCCCCTGGTTTCAGGCGCAGGGCGGCGGTCGGTAAAAGTCTGTTTGGACATGCGCCTTGAACGGAACCCGTTCGGGCTGAGCCTGTCGAAGCCCTTCCTTCGGTGAGACGAACGGCCATTCGAGAAGCTCAGGGCGAACGGAAGGAGGGGTCAATTCCCCTGATGCCCGTTGGCATCGGATCATCGATAAAGGATGGTGCGGGCGGTCGGAATCGAACCGACACTCCTTTCGGAACCGGATTTTGAGTCCGGCGCGTCTACCAGTTTCACCACGCCCGCACAGGCGCGCCGGCCGATCCGGCCGGGGCGGATCGCTCTATAAGACGCGCTTTCGCTTCGCGCCAGCCCATAGATCAGGAAAATGCTTTGACATGTCGGGATGAGGGGCCGATGGAGCGCGCATGTGATATTATATCATAGCTCAGGATCCCCTCATGTCCCCCTCCTCTCCCTGCCCCGCCGCCGCGCCTGACCGCGCGAGCAACTGGCTCGACGGCTTTGCCGTAACCGCTTCTTCTCTCTGCATGATTCACTGTCTTGCCCTGCCGCTGCTGGTCGCCCTGATGCCGGTGCTGGCGACGCAGATCGATCCGGGCGAGTCCTTTCACCTGCTGATGCTGGGCCTCGCCCTTCCCACCAGCCTGTTCGCGCTGACCCAAGGGTTCAAGCGGCAGCAGGCGCGCTTGCCGCTGCTGGCCGGCGTCGGCGGGCTGTTGCTGATGGCAACGGGGGCGCTGCTGGCACCCGGCGCGGCTCTGGAAACCGGCCTTACCGTTGCGGGCGGCGCGCTGCTGGCGGCGGCGCATCTGATGAACTGGCGGCAACGACGACGCCGTCATGCCCCTCCCTGTTTGGCGGCACGAAGCTGATCTGCGCGAGTCGCCAGATGCGATCCGGGTCGCCGGGCCAATGGTCGCGCACGTCCAGCCCGCCGGGCGGCGGATAGCAGCCGATCAGCTCGGCCCGGATCAGCCGCCCCGTCTCGCGCAGCCGCACCTTGGCGTCGGGATAGCGGCGTTCGAGCATGTCCTGCAACGCCACCGCATCCTTGGCGAGGCCCGGGCTGGAGATGCCGCGCGGCGCGCCGTCGATCAGTTCGGCGGTGGAGGAGCGCAGCGCCCGCACCCCATCATTGACGATGTCGATCGAGATGATCGCGGCGGCGAGCGAATCGGCCCACCACCAGCCCAGCCCCAGACCGATGACGCCGGCAAAGCCCGCCGCGCCGGTCATCCAGTTGGCCTTGTTCATCATCGCGTCGGTGTGCAGCAGCTTGTCGCACAGCTCGTCGGCCAGCGGCAATTCCATGCGGCCGATGATGAGCGGCGGGATCAGCGAATAAAGCTGCGCGCCCAGCATCAGCCAGCCGAGCCAGATATCCTGCCCCAGCAGCCGCACCGATCCGACCGTCGCATGTTCCCGCGCGATCAGCGTCGACGCCGAATCCCACAGCAGCAGCAGCCCGGTCGCCGCCAGCGCCACCGCCGCCGCGAAGAAGCCGACGCCATTGGCCCGCTCGAAACCGAAGGGGAAGCGGCGCGACCGCTCGCCCTTGCGCTCCAGCCGGGCGGCGATGAGAAAGGCGATGGGCGGCACAAGGCCCAGCATATCCTCCATCCAGGCGGTTTTCATCGTCTGGCTCTGGCCCATGACCAGCCCCATCACGGCGACGATGCTGACGGTCCAGCCGATATTCCAATATTCCAGCCGTTCGGCCCGGCGCAGCGCCTCTTCAAGGCCCGGCGAGAGATCGCTGCCCTTCATGAACGGGCATCCGGCGCGGCAACGGCGCGCGCGGCTTTCTCAACGGTCATGATCCAGCGATTCTCGCCGTTGCGCATCGCCGCGCGCAGTTCGATGCGATCGTCCTCCTGCCCGCGCGCGGCGATCGGCGGGCCGAGTGCCACCATCTGGCTCCAGGGCGTCTTGGGCGCGAAGGGCGAGAGGACGAGGTCCAGCTCGCCCCGGTCGAGCGCGCGCAGCAGCGGTTCGGTGGCGCCCGCCGTCACCCGGGGCCGCGCCCGCATCTCATCGCCCAGCCGGGCGAGCAGCCGCGCGCCCTCCGCCTTTCCCAGCCCCTGCGGCGCCGGCACCAGTCCGACGCGGATCTGCCGCGCCTGCCTGATCCGGTCGGATGTCCCATCGGGATCGCGCGGGATGCCCTGACAGGCGGTAAGCGCCAGGGCCATGGAGGACAGAGCCATGAAAGACGAGGCATATTTCATTGCGCGGAGACAACAGATGGCGGGCGGCGCGGTTCCTCTTATGGATCGGTTCGGCCCGCCCGTTCATTGGGGAGGATGAGGGCAGGCTGCAAAAGCGATGGCGCGATCCGCCCTTCGCCGCTTACTGTCCGCTCGCTCCTGTTCGACAGCCGCCTTGCGTAACGAACCTTGCTCGGTATAAAGGCCACTTCGTGCAGACATAGACAATTTCCAACCGGAAAAGGACCATCCTTTGACCGATCCGTCTGCCACGTTCCTGCTATTCGGCGCCACCGGCGATCTGGCGCGCCGCATGATCTTCCCGTCGCTCTATAATCTCCTGTCGGACGGGCTGCTGCCCGACGATTTCCTCATCATCGCGTCGGGCCGGACCGAGATGGAGGATGAGGCGTTTCGCGACGAGGTCTGCGCCGCCTTGCAGCAATTCCTGCCGGCCGACCGCTATGAGCCGGAGGTTGCCGAGCGGTTCCGGGGGATGATCAACTATCAGCCGGTCGACGCCAGCAACGCCGATCATTTCCAGGCGCTCGCCAAGCGGGTCGACGGACGGCTGGAGCGCGGCCTGTCGGTCTATCTCTCCACCCCGCCCTCGCTCTTCGCGCCAACCGCGCAGGGGCTGGCCGATGCCGGGCTGATCGCGCCCAACACGCGCATCGCCATGGAAAAGCCGATCGGCAAGGATCTCGCCTCCTCCAAGGTCGTCAATGACGGCATCGGCGCGCTGTTCGCCGAGGAGCAGATTTTCCGCGTCGACCATTATCTGGGCAAGGAAACGGTGCAGAACCTCCTCGCCCTGCGCTTTGGCAATGTGATGTTCGAACCGCTGTGGAACGCCACCGCCATCGACCATGTGCAGATCACCGTAGGCGAGACGGTCGGGCTGGAAGGCCGGGTCTCCTATTATGACGGCGTCGGCGCGCTGCGCGACATGGTGCAGAATCACATGCTTCAGATCCTTTCCATCATCGCGATGGAGCCGCCCGCGCGGATGGACCCGACGGCGGTGCGCGACGAGAAGGTGAAGGCGCTGCGATCGCTGCGGCCGATGACGCAGGAGACGGTCAAGACCCATAGCGTGCGCGGCCAGTATACGCCGGGCGCAGTGCAGGGGCAGATCGTCACCGGCTATGCCGACGAGCTGGGCGAGGCGTCGGGCACGGAAACCTTCGTGGCGCTGAAGGCCTATGTCGACAATTGGCGCTGGCAGGGCGTGCCCTTCTACCTGCGCACGGGCAAGCGCATGCCCACCCGCCAGTCCGAAATCGTCATCCAGTTCAAGCCGGTGCGCCATTCCATCTTCGGCCGCGACGGCCATGGATCGGGGCTGGAGCCCAATACGCTGGTGATCCGCCTGCAACCCGACGAATATATCCGCCTCACCATCATGAGCAAAAGGCCGGGGCTGGAGCGGCAGGTGCGGCTGGAGGAGGTGACGCTCGACGTGTCGCTGACCGCCGCCTTTGCCGGACAGCGGCGACGCATCGCCTATGAGCGGCTGATCCTCGACCTGCTCGCCGGCGATCAGACGCTATTCGTGCGCCGCGACGAGGTGGAGGCCCAATGGGCCTGGATCGACAGCATCATAGACGGCTGGAAAGCCGCCAATCTGAAGCCCGCGCCCTATTCCTCCGGGAACTGGGGTCCGTCTTCGGCCATTGCCCTTATCGAACGTGACGGAGCCAGCTGGCATGACTGACCTTCATCCGGTGATCGCCAAGGTCACCGAGCGGATCGTGGAGCGCAGCGCCGCTTCGCGCCTGAAATATCTCGACCTGATCGAGCGCGGCCGGGACGCCGGCACCAATCGCGCGCAGCTGTCCTGCGGTAACCTTGCCCATGGTTTTGCCGCCAGCGGCGAGGACAAGCCGGCGATCCGCACCGGACAGGCGATGAATATGGGCATCGTCACATCCTATAATGACATGCTCTCGGCGCATCAGCCCTTTGGCCGCTATCCCGAAGCGATCAAGATCGCGGCGCGCGAAGTGGGCGCGACGGCGCAGGTGGCGGGCGGCGTGCCGGCCATGTGCGACGGCGTGACGCAGGGTCAGGCGGGCATGGACCTGTCGCTTTTCTCCCGCGACACCATCGCCCTGTCGACCGCCGTGTCGCTCAGCCATGCGATGTTCGAAGGCGCGCTGCTGCTCGGCATTTGCGACAAGATCGTGCCGGGGCTGCTGATGGGCGCGCTGCGCTTCGGGCATCTGCCCACCATATTGGTGCCGGCGGGACCGATGCCCTCGGGCCTTGCCAACAAGGAGAAGGTGCGCATCCGCCAGCTCTATGCCGAGGGCAAGGTGGGCAAGGAGGAGCTGCTGGAATCCGAAAGCGCCAGCTATCATGGCGCGGGCACCTGCACCTTCTACGGCACCGCCAACAGCAACCAGATGATGATGGAAGTGATGGGCCTGCACATGCCCGGCGCCGCCTTCGTCAATCCGGGCACGAAGCTGCGCAGCGAACTGACCCGCGCGGCGACGCACCGGCTGGCGGCGATCAGCTGGGACGGCGAGGATTACCGGCCGCTCGGCCATTGCGTCGATGAAAAGGCGATCGTGAACGCCATCGTCGGCCTGATGGCGACCGGCGGATCGACCAATCATGCGATTCACCTGCCAGCCATCGCCCGCGCCGCCGGCATCCAGATCGACTGGAGCGATTTCGCGCGCATTTCCGACGTGGTGCCGCTGCTGGCGCGGGTCTATCCCAATGGATCGGGCGACGTGAACCATTTCCATGCGGCAGGCGGCATCGGCTTCGTCATTCGCGAGCTGCTGGACGCGGGGCTGCTGCACCGCGACATCATGACCGTCGCGCGCGGCGATCTGACCGACTATGGCAAGGAGCCGGTGCTGGAGGATGAGGCGCTGCAATGGCGCGATGTGCCGGAAAGCCGGGACGAGAACATCCTGCGCCCGGTCGCCCGCGCCTTCAGCCCCGATGGCGGCATGCGGTTGCTGGCCGGCAATCTTGGCCGCTGCGTCATGAAGGTGAGCGCGGTGGAGGAGGAACGCTGGACCATCGAGGCGCCGGCTGCGATCTTCCACACGCAGGACGATGTGCTGCGCGCCTTCAAGGCGGGCGAGCTGGAGCGGGATGTCGTGGTCGTCGTCCGCTTCCAGGGGCCGCGCGCCAACGGCATGCCCGAACTGCACAAGCTGACGCCGGCGCTGGGCGTGTTGCAGGATCGCGGCTTCCGCGTTGCGCTGCTGACCGACGGGCGCATGTCCGGGGCCAGCGGCAAGGTGCCCGCCGCCATCCATCTGTCACCCGAAGCGCTGGGCGGCGGTCCTATCGCCCGGCTGCGCGACGGCGACATGGTGCGCGTCTGCGCCACCAGCGGCACGGTCGAGGCGCTGGTCGACGCCGCGGAATGGGAAGCGCGCACGCTGCCGACCGCCCCGCCGCCGCCCTATGATACGGGCCGCGAGCTGTTCGCGCTGTTCCGCCATCATAGCGACCTTGCCGAACAGGGGGCCTCGCCCATTCTGGCGGCGATGGACGCCGAACTCTGATCGATCCGGGGGACAAAGACATGACAGAGATCATCGCCGCCGACATCGGCGGCACCAATGCCCGCTTTGCGCGCGCCACGCTGGATGCGCGCGGCGTGCCGACATTGGGCACGGTGCGCAAATATAAGGTCGCGGATTATCCGAGCCTGCATGCCTGCTGGGGCGCCTTTGCCCTGGACGAGGAGAAGGACGGCGCGGGCGACCTGCCCGACAAGGCGTCCATCGCCTTTGCCACCGCCATCGGCCGCGACGTCATCAAGCTGACCAACAGCAGCTGGGTCATCCGGCCGGAGGCGCTGACCGAGTCGCTCAATGTCAGCCATGTGAAGCTGGTCAATGATTTCGAGGCGGTCGCCCATGCGGTGTCGCGCCTGCCGGACGAAAATCTGCCGCTGCTGTTCGGTGAGGACCGACCGTTCCCCGAAAATGGCGGCGTCACCATATTGGGACCGGGCACCGGCCTTGGCGTCGCGATGATCGCCTATGACGATGGCGAGCCGCATGTGATCGCGACCGAAGGCGGGCATCTGGACTTCGCTCCGCTCGACACGCTGGAGGAAAAGATCCTCGCCTATCTGCGCGACAAATTCCTGCGCGTGTCGACCGAGCGGATCGTGTCGGGGCCGGGCCTCAACTATATCTACAAGGCGATGGCGACGATCCGCCATGAGCGGGTGATGCTGATGGAGGATGCCGAATTGTGGCAGACCGCCATCGACGGCAGCGACGATTTCGCACGGCAGGCGCTGGAGCGGTTCGCGCTTTGCTACGGATCGGTCGCGGGCGATCTGGCGCTGGCGCATGGCCCGCATTCGGTGGTGCTGGCCGGCGGCCTCACCCAGCGGATGCGCGACTTTCTGCCCGAAAGCGGCTTCCATTCGCGCTTCAAGGCGAAGGGCCGGTTCGAAAGCCTGATGGCTTCGGTGCCGATCCGGCTTGCCATCCATGACGAAATCGGGCTTTTCGGCGCGGCGGCGGCCTATCGGGCTGCCTGACCGTTCCGGTCCACCCCTGGCGACATCATCGCGCGTCCCGCCCCTGCCGGCTTCCGGCGGCGGGCAGCGCCCAACAAAGGAATGAGCATGAGCCTGAGCGTTGAACAGGTAATGGAACTGGCGCCCGTCATCCCGGTGCTGGTGGTGGATCGGGTGGAGGACGCCCTGCCCATCGCGCAGGCGCTGGTGAAGGGCGGCCTGCCCGCGCTGGAAGTGACACTGCGCACCCCCGCCGCGCTGGACGTGATCCGCGAAATGGCCAAGGTCGAGGGCGCGGTGGTCGGCGCGGGCACCGTGCTGAACCCCCGGCAGCTGGACGAGGCGATGGAGGCCGGCGCGCGCTTCATCGTCAGCCCGGGCCTGACCGAGCCGCTGGGCAAGGCGGCGATTGCCGCCGGCGTTCCCTTCCTGCCCGGCACCGCGACGGCCGGCGACATCATGCGCGGCATGGACATGGGGCTGAGCCATTTCAAATTCTTCCCCGCCGAAACATCGGGCGGTCTGCCGGCGCTCAAGGCACTGGCGGCGCCGCTGCACAGCGCGCGCTTCTGCCCCACCGGCGGCATCACCGCGCAGAGTGCGCCGCAATGGCTGGCCCAGCCCTTCATCAAATGCGTCGGCGGCAGCTGGGTCGTGCCCAAGGGGCCGATTGATCCCGCAGCGATCGAGGCACTGGCCCGCGAAGCCGCCGCCCTGCCCCGCTGACGCTGATGGGGGCGCGCAAGAGCATGATCCGATCGGCCTGACCCGGATCATGCTCTGTATCTCCTGCTTACCGCATTTTCCGGGTCAGCAGATGATTTCATCCGCTTCGAAAATGCTCTAGAGGCAGCGCATGATTTCGCATCGCCTGCTGCCATCCCTTGCCCTGTTGCTGACCGGTTGCGCCGGTGCGCAGCAGGGCTATCCCTCGCTCGCCAAGCGGGCGGTCGAGGATGCGCCCATGGCCGCGCCGGTGGCGCCGCCGGCCCCCGCGCCTGCCGATGCCGAGCTGCTGCGGCGCATCGCCGGCTTCACCGATCAGGCCAGTGCCGGCAAGGCGGCGTTCGACAAGGATGCCGCCGCCACCGAGCGTGCGGTAAATGCCGCGCGTAATGCCAGCGTGTCGAGCGATGCCTGGGTCACGGCGCAGGTGGCGATCAGCGGCCTGGAAGCGGCCCGCAATGACAGCGTCTCGGCACTGGCCAGCCTCGATACGCTCTATGTCGAGCGGACCAGCGCCATCGCCGACGGCAAGGCGCAGGGCGGCCTGGCGGAGATCGAAGCGGCGCGGGCCGCGACTCTGGCGATCGTCGATGCGCAGAATGACCGGATCGATGCCCTAAAGGGCCGGCTTGCCCGGCCCTGATCTCAAGGAAGCGCAGGGCCGGCTCGCCCGGCCCTGACCTCAAGGAAGCGCAGGGCCGCCTCGCCCGGCCCTGACCTCAAGAAAGCGCAGGATCGGCTTGCCCGGCCCTGACCGTCGCGGGTCAGGCCGACTCCGCCGCCTTCACCGCGCCCTTATGCGCCTTGGCATAATGGACATAACGATCGGCGCCGCTGCGCAGCTTGAGCGCCATAGTGTCGTTGATGTCGCGCATATATTTGGCCGGGCGACCCGCCCAGAGCTGCCGCGCCGGCAGCGTCTTGCCCGGCGACAGCAGCGCGCCGGCGGCCAGCATCCCGTCCGCCTCTATGACGCAGCCGTCCATGACGATCGCGCCCAGCCCCACGAAACTGTGATTGTTGAGCGTGCAGCCGTGGATCATCGCCATATGGCCGATCAGCACATCGTCGCCGATGATCGTCGGCCAGCCGTCGATCGGCCGGTCGACGCCATCGCCGGGACTGTCGCAATGGATGATGCTGCCATCCTGCACATTGCTGCGCGCGCCGATGCGGATGTGGTTCACATCGGCGCGGATGACGCAATTATACCAGATGCTGGCGTCCGGGCCGATTTCCACATCGCCGATCAGCCGGCATCCCGGCGCGACGAAGGCGCTGGGGTGGATGACCGGGCTCTTGCCGTTGAAGGGGATGATCGTCACCCCCGGATGCTGCTCGTCCATCGTCACTCCCCTAAAATCTGACCTTCAGCAGCGGCACGATGCTGGCATGATCGTCGGTCCAGGCGGCAAAGCCGGGCCGTTCGGGCAGCGTCGTCCATTGGCCCGCGCCGCTCAGCGCCTCCAGCCGCTGCATCTGGCGCGGATTGCGCGACAGGGCAACCCAGACCGAAGCGGCATAGTTGCGCGCCGCATGGCGCAGGTCGGGCTTGTAATTGCGCAGCCGCGCCTGCCAGCCCTCCGCCCGCGCGCCCGCCGCGATCACCGGCCGCAGGTCGAGATAGCGGTTGGAAATATGGATGAGCAGCAGCCCGTCGGGCGCCAGCCGCCGCCCGTAAATGGCAAGCGCCTCGCGCGTCAGCAGGTGGAGCGGGATGGAGTCGGAGGAAAAAGCGTCGATGACGAGGATGTCGGCGCCGTTCGCCGGCTCCTTTTCCAGCACCATGCGCGCGTCGCCCAGCGCGATGTCGGCCCTTGGCTGGCATTTGCTGAGGAAGGTGAAATCGGCCGGATCGCGGGCGATGGCGATCATCGCCGGGTCGATCTCGTAAAAGCGCCAGCGCTGCCCCGGCCGCGCATAGCAGGCGAGCGTGCCGGTCCCCAGTCCGACGACGCCGATCCGCGCCTGCGGCCCGAACAGCGCGGACGCATGGCCGAGCGCCAGACCCACGCCCGAGCCTGGAGCGTAATAGCTGGTCGGCTCCAGCTCCAGCCCCGCTCGCTTATTCTGCACCCCGTGCAGGGTGGTGCCGTGGAAAAGGATGCGCTGGTCCCTGCCCTTGTCGATCACGCCATAGACGCCGAAATAGCTGCGCGTCAGCATGCCCGGCGTCACCGACTGGGCGAGCTTTCCCCAGCCGCCCAGGCACAGCATCAGATAGAGGAGCAGCCCGGTAAAGGCGATCCGCTGCCCGATGGCGAGCAGCGCCAGGAGGATGATGGTGACGAAGCTGAACGATTTGAGCGCGTCCGATTTCCATTCCGGGGCCAGCAGGCCCGCGCCCAGCAGCGACAGCAGCAGCCCCGCCACCAGCAGCAGCGCAGCGATCAGGGGCCGGCGGCGCTCCTCCTCCCAGATATAGCGGGACAGGCGGAACAGCGGCTCGCGCGAAGGCAGCAGCAGCGCCGCCGCGAGCAGCAGCAGCGGATATTCATAGGTCCAGTCGAAGATCAGCGGCGCCAGCAGCGCGCAGAACAGCCCGCCCAGCATCCCGCCCGCCGACATGACGAGATAGAAGCGCGTCAGATGCGCCGGCGCGGGGCGCAGATCATAGAGGCGGCTGTGCAGCGCGGCGGCGGTGACGAACAGCACGGCCAGAATGCCGATGGCGATGAAGATGGGGAAGTTCACCCCACCGGTAAAGGCGATGCAGGCGCCGATCAGCAGGATGATGGGGGCGATCGCCTCGAACAATATCGCCGCGCCGCGCCGGGCGGCGAAGGCGACCGAAAAGCTCAGCAGATAGAGGCCGAGCGGCAGCACCCAGAGCAGCGGCATGGCGACGATGTCGGTGGTGAGATAGAGGCTGGTCGCCAGCATCAGCCCCGAGGGCACCGCCGCCAGCGCCGCCCAGTGCAGCATCTGCCCCGCGCCCGGCGCCGGCCCGGCCTCCTGCGGATCGACCGTGCTGCCCGCCGCCGCCTGAGCCGGCAACAACCGCGCGCAGGCGAGGATGAAGACGAAGAGCAGCGCATAACCCGCCGACCAGAACAGGCTTTGCGCCCGCAACGGCAGCAGCGGTTCGAGCAGCAGCGGATAGGCGATCAGCCCGGCGAAGCTACCCAGATTGGAGGCGGCATAGAGCGGATAAGGATCGCCCGTCCCCGCCAGCGCGAACCAGCGCTGCAACAAGGGCGCCTGCGCCGCCACCACGAAGAAGAGCGGCCCGATCGACGCCGCCAGCAGCCACAAGATCCAGAGCGCGGGCGCGATATCGGCCGGCGGCTCCCAGCCGGCCAGACCGATCGGCAGGACGATGGCGGCGACGAGGAACAGGGCAAGATGGATCATCGCCTGCCGACGCGGCGCGAACCTGCCCAGCCAATGGGCATAGGCATAGCCGCCCAGCAGCAACGCCTGATAGACGAGCATGGCCGAATTCCACACCGCCGGCGCCCCGCCCAGCCGGGGCAGCGCCATGCGCGCGATCATCGGCTGGACCAGAAACAGCAGGAACGACCCCGCGCAGATGGCCAGAAGAAAGCGCGAACGGGTCGTTATCATCTATCGCTTCTCCGTCCGTGCCGGCCGATGTCCTGCATGGCCCAGCCAGCGCCTGTTATACAAGCAGGGATCAGACCGTCCGATCGAGGGCGTAGACGATATGCCGGCTGAGCGCATGGCCGATTGGATAAGCGGGATGGTCGAAATCCAGCGCCGCGTCCCGTTCCATGCCGATCGCCCGCATCAGACCCCAGGAGGCGCGATTGTCGGGCACCGTATAGGCGATGAGCCGATGATCGTCGGGACGCTGTGCGCGGCACCAGTCGATGCTGGCGAGCGCCGCCTCCTTCGCATAGCCGCGGCCCCAGTGGCTGGCGGCGAGGCGCCAACCCAATTCCAGATACCCATGCACCGGCAGCCTCGGATGATCGGTGCGTCGCACGCCGCAAAAGCCGAGGATCGCGCCGCTCGCGGCTCCCTCCATGATCCAGAAACAATGGCCATCGCGCGCCTGACTGTCCGCCATGCGGCGGTAGAGATCGACATAATGGGACCGCGGCTTGAGGCCGCCCAGCCAGCGCGTGACCTCCGGCCGGTTGAGGGCGTGCATGAACGGATCGACGTCGCTTTCCCGCCAGGCGCGCAGGCGGAGCCGCGCGGTGGCGATCGCCGCCTCAGCCATTGAGCAGGCGGGCGGCGTGGAGCGCATGATAGCTCAGCACGCCCGAACAGCCGGCCCGCTTGAACGCCAGCAGCGTTTCCAGCACCAGCGCGTCGCGCTCCCCCGCGCCGGCGGCGACGGCATGTTCGATCATCGCATATTCGCCCGACACCTGATAGGCGAAGACCGGCACTTCGAACCGCTCCTTCACCCGCCGGACAATGTCGAGATAGGGCAGGCCCGGCTTCACCATGACGCTGTCGGCGCCCTCCTCCAGGTCCAGCGCCACCTCGCGCAGCGCTTCCTCGCTATTGGCCGGGTCCATCTGGTAATTTTTCTTGTCGCCCTTCAGCAGCCCGCGCGATCCCACCGCGTCGCGAAAGGGGCCGTAAAAGGCGCTCGCATATTTGGCGGCATAGGCCATGATCTGGACATTGGCATGGCCGTCCTGCTCCAGCGCCTCGCGGATCGCGCCGATACGGCCGTCCATCATGTCGCTGGGCGCGATGATGTCGGCGCCCGCCGCCGCCTGATTGAGCGACTGACCGATCAGCACTTCGATGGTCGCATCGTTCATCACATAGCCGCGATCGTCGAGCAGCCCGTCCTGCCCATGGGCGGTATAGGGATCGAGCGCCACGTCGGTCAGCAGGCCGATGTCGGGCACCGCATCCTTGATCGCGCGGATGGCGCGGCACATGAGATTGTCGGGATTGAGCGCCTCCGCGCCATCATCACTGCGCCGGTCGGCTTCGGTATTGGGGAAGAGGGCGAGGCAGGGAATGCCCGCGTCGCGCGCGGCCCGTGCCTGATCGACGATGCGGTCGACCGACCAGCGCGACACGCCCGGCAAGGCGGCGACCGGCGCCTCCACCCCCTGCCCTTCGGTAATGAAGAGCGGCCAGATCAGGTCGCTGGGGCTCAGCCGATATTCGGCATGCATGGCCCGGCTCCAGGCCGAGGCTCGCGTGCGGCGCATGCGCAGCGCCGGAAAGGGGGCATAGCTCATGGATCTGGATGTAGGCCGCTGGCCCGCCGCGTCAAGCGAGCCGGAGGGGGACAGGCCGCGCGGCTTCTGCTAATCCCCGCGCCATGCGCGCCATCCATCATATCGCCATCATCGGGTCGGACTATGCCCGCTCCCGCCGCTTCTATCATGAGATACTCGGCCTGCCGATCATCCGCGAGATCTATCGGGAAGAGCGGGAGTCGTGGAAATGCGACCTGGATGTCGGCAATGCGCAGATCGAGCTTTTCTCCTTTCCCGCGCCCCCGCCCCGCCCGTCGCGCCCCGAAGCCTGCGGGTTGCGGCATCTGAGCTTCAGCGTCGCGGCGCTGGACGAGGAGATTGCGCGGCTGGCGGAACAGGGCGTCGCCTGCGAGCCGGTCAGGGTCGATCCCTATACCGGCCGCCGCTTCACCTTCTTCGCGGACCCGGACGGGCTTCCACTCGAACTTTATGAAGATGCGTGATTTTCTGATCCGGCTTGGCGGCCGGGTCGACAAGGGGGCTTGAACCGTTTCGCTGTTGGCGTATCAACCGGCTAACACAGTTAGGAGATTGCGATGCGCCCGTCTTTTCCCAAGTCCCCGGCCATGTCCCTGCCCGCCAAGGCCCTGCTGATCGCCAGCCTGAGCATCGCGACCAGCGCCTGTTCGCGCGAACAGGGCGGCAGCGAGCATCAGGCCGACGGCCCGACCACCAGCCAGGACTGGAGCAGCCTCAAAGGCTTTGACCGTATCCAGACCGCCGGCCCCGACAATGTGGTCGTGACCACCGGAGACAGCTTCGCGGTCAAGGCCGAAGGCGACGCCAAGGCCATCGAGCAGCTGGACATCAAGGTCCAGAACGACCGGCTGGAAATCGGCCGCAAGTCCAATAGCGGCATTTGGGGCGGGAATGAGGGCGGACGCAGCGTGACGGTGCGCGTCACCATGCCGGCGCTGCGCTCCGTCAAGCTCACCGGATCGGGCGACTTCACGCTGGACAAGGCGCAGGGCGATGCGTTCGACCTGTCGCTGACGGGCGCGGGCGATGTGCGGATCGACCAGGCGGAGGTCGGCCGGATGAAGGCCGACATCACCGGCGCCGGCTCCATAAAAATGGCCGGCAGCGCGCGCGACCTCAACCTGTCGCTGACCGGCGCGGGCGATGTCGATGCGCAGGGGTTCAAGACCGACAAGGCCGACGTGTCGATCCTGGGCGCGGGAGACATCGAATTTGCATCGGACGGGCCGGTCGCTATCCAGATCATGGGGCCGGGCAATGTGACGGTGAAAGGCAAGGCGCAATGCACGATCGAGCGACTGGGACCGGGCGAGGCACGCTGCGCGCCCTGATCGGAGCGGCAATTGGCGCGGCGGCCCTGAGCCTTGCCCCGCCGGCGGCGGCGGCGAGCCAGGGGCTGATCGTCACCAGTTTCGACTCGATCCGGCTCGAAGCGCCGGTGACGCTGATCCTCAAGACCGGCGCCGGGCCATCGGGCCGGGCGGAGGGCGACCGCGCGACGCTGGACCGGCTCAAGGTGCAGGTGTCGGGGCGGCTGCTCACGGTGACGCTGGATCGCCCCCGCCCCGGCGAGACGACCGGCGGTCCGGCCACGCTGTATCTGACCACGGGCGATCTGCGCCGGGTGCTGCTGAGCGGTGGCGGAACGATCCGCATCGACCGGATGAAGGGGCTGCGTGGCGAGATCGTCTCGGGCGGCAGCGGCGACATCAGCGTCGGGGATATTGCGCTCGACCGCGTGACGCTGCTGCTCGCCGGCAATGGTCGCGTGACGCTGGGCGGGCGCACGGGCGTGGCCGATGTGCGCGTCTTGGGACCGGGCACGCTGGCGGCGGAGAAATTGCGCGCGCGCGAGGCGCGGATCAGCAGCGAAGGCGCGGGCAGCATCAGCATGACGGCGGAGGTTTCCGCCAAGCTGATGGCGAGCGGATCGGGCGACGTCACCATCCTTGGCAGCCCCGCCTGCACGGTCGAGCGACGCGGCACCGGTGTGCTGCGCTGCGGGTCGCGCAGCTATTGACGCCAGACAGGAATAGCGAAACTTTAACCGCATCCTGCTAGGCAACGGTTCGGCCTTTCCCAGACGGATTTTCGATGCGCCCTTCGCTCGCCCTGCTCCTGCCGATCCTGCTGATGACCCCCGCCCCTGCACGGGCGCAGATCGCCGTCGCCGATAGTGGCGACACCGGCTGGATGCTGCTTTGCGCGCTGATGATAATGCTGGCGGCGCTGCCGGGGCTGATGCTGCGGCTGGCGGGGCAGGCGAATATCCGCAGCGCGATGACGGTGATGGGGCAGATCGGCGCGGTCGCGGCGGCGGCATCGCTGGCCTGGGCGATCGTCGGCTACAGCCTCGTCTATGCGCCCGGCGGCCCCTGGCTGGGCGGCGGCGGCAATCTGCTGCTCGCCAATCTCGCCCAGTTGCGCGAGGGGCTGACGGTGCCGGAAAGTGCTTTCGTGATGTTCCAGATGAGCCTGGCGCTGCTGGCGGTCTGCATCGCCGTAGGCGCGGTGGCGGAGCGGGCGCGCTTTGGCTGGGCGGTCGCATTCGGGCCGCTCTGGCTGCTGATCGTCTATGCACCGGTCGCCCGCTGGGTCTGGGGCGGCGGCTGGCTCGCGGGGATGGGCAGCATGGATTATGCTGGCGGGCTGGTGATCCACGCCACGGCTGGCTTTTCCGCGCTGACGCTCGCCCTGATTGCCGGGCGACGCGAGGTGCCCGCGCCGGCCCATGCGCCGGTGCTGAGCCTGGCGGGCGGCGCGCTGCTGTGGGTCGGGCTGTCGGGCGTGGTCGGCGGATGGGCGCTGGGCGCCACCGATGTCGCCGCCACCGCCCTGCTCAACGCCTTTTTTGCCACC
>DAMDPH010000059.1:0-17874 GCA_032082785.1 Sphingobium sp.
CCGGGCGGCGGCACTCCGCCGGCCGAGCCGCGCGGCACCGGCCGGCAAGGCGGAAGCTGACGCCGATGGACGCCGAACCGATCATTTCCCTGCGCGGCATCACCAAGATTTTCGGCAGCGGCCCGACCGCCTTTCGCGCGCTCAAGGGCATCGACCTCGACATTGCCGGCGGCGATTTCGTCGCGGTCATGGGGCCGTCCGGGTCGGGCAAGTCGACGACGATGAACATATTGGGCTGCCTCGACGTGCCCACCGCCGGCGAGTTCCGGTTCAAGGGCCGCCATGTCGAACAGCTGGACCGGGACCAGCGCGCGCTGCTGCGCCGCCGCTATCTCGGCTTCGTCTTTCAGGGCTTCAACCTGCTGGCGCGCACCACCGCGCTGGAGAATGTCGAGCTGCCCCTCCTCTATCGCGGCGAGGATCGCAAGAGCCGGCAAGAGGCCGGGATGGCGGCGCTGGACAAGGTGGGCCTGCGCGACTGGTGGGACCATACGCCCGCCGAACTGTCCGGCGGCCAGCAGCAGCGCGTCGCCATCGCCCGCGCCATCGTCACCCAGCCCGACGTGCTGCTGGCGGACGAGCCGACCGGCAATCTCGATTCGGAACGGTCGGTGGAGATCATGGAGTTGCTGACCGACCTCAACCGCAACAGCGGCATCACCGTGCTGATGGTGACGCATGAGCCGGACATGGCCGCCTATGCCCGCACCATCGTCCATTTCAAGGACGGGCTGGTCGAGCGGATCGAAAGGGGGATGCAGGCGTGATCCGCGATATTTCCTTTATGTCGCCGTCGGGGCGTGGGGGGAGAGATCCCAGCTTTCGCTGGGATGACGAAGATAGGTGGGAAGGCGTGACAGGATGCTAGGCACCACCGTCATCCTCGCCTTTCGGGCGATCAACCGGCACAAGCTGCGTTCCTTCCTGACGACGCTGGGCATCATCATCGGCGTGGCGGCGGTCGTCACGATGGTGACGCTGGGCAATGGCGCCACCGCCGCCGTGCGCGAACAGATCAGCTCGCTGGGCGCCAATGTGCTGCAATTGCGGCCGGGACAGGGCTTTGGCCGGGGCGGCGGCGGGCCGCGTCCGCCCGACTTCAAGCCCGAAGACCTGACCGCGATCCAGAACCAGCTGACCGGTGTGCGCGCCGTGGCGCCGGTGGTGCAGTCGAGCGGCACCGCCATCTATGAAGGCAATAACTGGTCTACCACCGTATACGGCACGACATCGGCCTATTCGGAGGTGCAGCAATGGAAGGTCGCCGACGGCCGCCTCTTCATGCCCGAGGAGGAGGAAGCCGGCCGCGCCGTCTGCGTCATCGGCAACACCATCCGCACCAATCTTTTCCAGGGCAGCGACCCGGTCGGGCAGCGGATGCGGATCAAGGGCGTGTCCTGCCAGGTGGTGGGCGTGCTGGCGACGCGCGGCCAGGGCGGCTTTGGCGATCAGGACGATGTCGTCGTCATGCCGATCAAATTCGTCCAGCGCCGCTTCACCGGCGACCGCGACGTCAGCCAGATCATGGTCGCGGTGGACGATGCCTATGACACCAGCACCGTGCAGGCGAGTCTGGAGGAGCTGATGCGCGAGCGGCGCAAGGTGAAGCCGGGCGCGGAGGATAATTTCAACGTCTTCGACACCAAGCAGATCAGCGACACGCTGACCGGCACCACCACCATCCTCACCCAGATCGTGACGGCGGTGGCGGCGATTTCGCTGCTGGTCGGCGGCATCGGCATCATGAACATCATGCTGGTGTCGGTGACGGAGCGCACGCGGGAGATCGGCATCCGCCTCGCCATCGGCGCGGTGGCGCGCGAGGTGCTGATGCAGTTTCTGGTCGAGGCGGTGGTGCTGTCCTGCCTGGGCGGGCTGATCGGCCTGTTCATCGCGCTGGTGGCGTCGCTCGCGCTGGCGCCGCTGATGCAGGTGCCCTTCACCTTCGACCTCAAGGTCAATCTGATCGCCTTCCTCTTTTCCGCCGCCATCGGCGTGGTGTTCGGCTATTTCCCCGCCCGGCGCGCCGCCGCGCTCAACCCCATCGACGCGCTGCGCCACGAATGAGGGATGGGGGGGAGGCGCTGGCCACCCTCCCCCTGCCCCGCAGCGCTTAACTGCTACAGGGGTGAGACATATGAAGCCGGTTTTGCGCGCCCGGTCCCGACTGTAGGAAAATCGGGCCAAGGTGCGGAAATGCGGGCACTTCTGAACATCCGTTCAGACTAAATCGCCTTTTGTTACATTTTCAGACAAAGACCCGCCCCTGCCGACACATGGGCGCGACAAGTGCCGCCTATCTCTGTCTTCGACGCCGGGAACGGCGCCCGAACAGAGTAAGGAGCAAGATCATGATGAAGAAGATCCTTATGGCGCTGACTGCCACCACGCTGGTTGCCAGCCCCATCGTCACTGCGCAGGCGCAGGCCGCCCATTATGACCATGGCCGCCAGCAGGTCAGCCGCACGGTCGTCAAGCACAAGGCCAATGGCCGCACCGTGGTGAAGCAGCGCAAGGTCGTGCGTCAGGCGACGCCGGCGCCCCGCCGCTGGGCCCGGGGCCAGCATTTCGACCGCCGCTATGCGAACAATTATCGGGTGGTGAATAATTATCGCGACTATCGCCTGTCGTCGCCGCCGCGCGGCTATCAGTGGGTCCGCTCGGGTAATGACGCGGTGCTGATCGCCATCACCAGCGGCATCATCGGCGCGGTGATCGGCAACGCCATCCGCTGATCGACAGCGGCATCAGGACGCAAGGCTTCGGGGTGGAGACATCCCGGAGCTTTTTTTTCGCGCCGGCTGATCGAGGTTAAATACCTGATCTTAAAGGATTGCTTTGATAAGCCGCCGCCGGCCGGGGGGCCAGTAACCGGAAGAGACCATGTCCCACCAGCAGAGCCTGCACCAGATCATGTATATCAGCAGCGCCACCGCGCCGATGGACGCAGGACAATGCGCCGCCATCGCGCGCGCGGCGGCCGAGCGCAACCGGGCGGAGGGCGTGACCGGCCTGCTGCTGTTCAACAGCAAGCGCTTTCTTCAGGTGCTGGAAGGCCCGCGCGAAGCGGTCGCGCGCGTTTATGAGCGGATCGCCCGCGACGGCCGGCACTGCGCGCTGGTCAAGCTGCGCGAGGCGAGCGTGGTCGAGCGGGAGTTTGGCGACTGGGCCATGGCCTATGACGATCCGGCCCAGCCCAGCCGCGCGCTGGAGGACAAGGTCGCCGCCCTGCTCGGTGCGGCCGGCCCCTCCACCCGCGCTCATTTCATCGGATCGGCGCAGCTGCACCGCAGCTGACGCCGGCCCCGTCGCCCCTTAGACCAGCCCGGTCAGATAATAAGCGGCGATCACCGCGAACACCGTCATCGTCTTGATGAGGGTAAGCGCGAAAATATCCTTATAGGCTTGGCGATGGGTCAGGCCCGTCACCGCCAGCAGGGTGATGACCGCGCCATTATGCGGCAGGCTGTCCATGCCGCCCGACGCCATGGAGGCGACGCGGTGCAGCACTTCGCGTGGGATGCCGGCGGCGTCGCCCGCCGCCATGAACTGGTCCGCCATCGCCGCCAGCGCGATCGACAACCCGCCCGAGGCCGATCCGGTGATGCCGGCGAGCGCGGTGACGGTCACGGCTTCATTGACCAGCGGATTGGGAATGGCGCGCAGCGCATCCTTGACGATGAGGAAGCCGGGCAGCGCGGCAATGACTGCGCCAAACCCATATTCGACCGCCGTGTTCATCCCCGCCAGCAGCGCGCCGCCGACCGCCGCGCGCGATCCGTCGGCAAAGCGGCGCGCCACCGCGGGAAAAGCGAAGAGCAGGATGGTGGCGATGCCGAGCAGCAGCGCGCCCTCCACCGCCCAGAGCGCCGACAGCTGCGCCACCTGCACCTCGATCGGCGCCGCCATGCCCGGCAGCGATAGCGCCAGCGCATCCGCCCCGGCCCAGCGCGGGATCGCCATGGTGAGCAGCAGATTGCCGATCCCCACCACCAGCAGCGGCGACAGCGCGATCAGCGGATGGACGCGCACATCATCCTCCACCGGCTCCGGCTCGTTCACCAGCGTGGCCGGCGCGCCATAGCCCTCCCCCGCCGCCATCAGCACCCGCCGCCGCCAGCCCAGATAGGCAAGCCCTGCCGAGGCGATGCAGACCGATCCGAACAGGCCCAGCAGCGGCGCGGCCCAGGCGGTGGTGCCAAAGAAGCTGGTGGGGATGATATTCTGGATCTGCGGCGTGCCGGGCAGCGCGTCCATGGTGAAGGTGATGGCGCCAAGGCCAATGGTGGCGGGCACCAGCCGCTTGGGAATATCGGCCCGGCGGAACATCTCCGCCGCGAAGGGATAGACGGCGAACACCGCGACGAACACCGACACGCCGCCATAGGTGAGCAGCGCGGTCACCAGCATGATCGCCGGGATCGCCCGCCCCGCCCCCAGCATGCCGATGACGGCGGTGACGATGGCGCGGGAAAAGCCGGAAATCTCCACCAGCTTGCCGAACAGCGCGCCCAGCAGGAAGACCGGGAAATAGAGTTTGAGGAAGCTCGCCACCCGCTCCATGAACAGGCCGGAAAAGGCGGCGGGCACGGCGGCGGGATCGGTCAGCGCCACCGCCAGCATGGCGAGCAGCGGCGCCATGACGATGACGCTCATGCCGCGATAGGCCGCGAGCATCAGCAGGAACAGCGCCAGCGCGGCGATCAGGACGGCCATCAGTCTCCCCCTCTTCTTTTGCGGGCCTTCTGCTACAGGGCGGGCGTCGCTGACAAGCCGCACGATCGTGCAGGGGCGTTGGCTGGCCTGATCGGCGAATTTCACGACTTGGCAAGGCGGCCATGGCATAGAGGCGGCGATGACGTTCGAAACCAGCCAGACGGCGCGGCGGCGCTTGCCCGAAGTCGATGCGCTGCGCGGCATCGCGGCGTGCAGCGTCATGGCCTTTCATTATGGCGTCGTCTATCTGCGCGTCTTCCCGGAGGCGCAGGGCGTGCCGGCGGGCGCACAGGCGGTGCTGAGCATCGGCGCCTATGGCGTGATGCTGTTCTTCGCCATTTCCGGCTTCGTCATCACCATGACGCTGGAGCGCACGGCCCATGCCGGCGATTTCGCGGTGCGGCGCTTTGCCCGGCTCTATCCGGTCTATTGGGCGGCGATCCTGGTGACGAGCGGCGCGGTGGCGCTGTCGGGCGAGGCGAGGCTAGCCGTGCCGCCCTATGCCATCGCCGTCAATCTGACGATGGTGCAGGGCATGGCCTATGTCCCGTCGGTCGACGGGGTTTACTGGTCGCTGCTGCATGAGCTGTGCTTTTACGGCTGCATGCTGCTGCTGTGGCGGAGCGGCGCGTTGCGCTGGCCGGAGCGGGTGGCGATCGGCTGGCTGGCGATCAAGCTCGCTTGCTGGCTGATGCCGCTCATGCCCTGGCGGCTCCAGATGCTACTGGCGCTCGACTATATCCCCTTCTTCCTCATCGGCATATTGGTGCATCGGGTGTGGAGCGGCGCGCGCCGCTGGCGGGATCAGGCGCCCCTGCTCGCCGCCTGCATCGCCACTATCGCGCTTACCCATGCGGACGGGTGGGCGATGGCGGCGGCGGGGCTGGTGTCGCTGCTGCTGCTGGCGGCAGCGGTGACGGGGCGAGCGCGCTGGCTGGCGAAGCGGCCGCTGCTGTGGCTGGGGGCGATCAGCTATGCGCTTTACCTCACGCATCAGACGATCGGCTATATCCTGCTGCACGCGATGGAGGGAGCGGGCGCGCCGCTCTGGCTCGCCCTCCCCCTCACCATCGCCTTTGCACTGCTGCTGGCGAGCGCCCTGCGCCGCCTGATCGAAGTCCCGGCCGAACGCACGATCAAGCGCCGCTGGCAAGCCCGCGCCACAGGCCCGGCCGCCACCGCGCCGCAGGGGTGATGAACGCTTGCGTCTCCCCCGCTTTTCGGTCATAGGCGCCGCTTCGTTCGTCCGTTGGGGTGACTCGCGGGCGGCGATATCGAATGCTTGAGACGACAGCCGGAGGGGCGTTGCGCATGGGGCGCACGTCAGCGATCGGCCAACAGAGAAGGCAATATCATGGCTCTTTACGAGCATGTGTTCCTTGCGCGCCAGGATCTGGCACAGGCGCAGGTGGACGCGCTGGCGGAAAACGCCACCAAGATCGTCGAGGATATGCAGGGCAAGGTGACCAAGGTCGAGACCTGGGGCCTGCGCAGCCTGGCCTACAAGATCGCCAAGAACCGCAAGGCGCATTATGTGATGCTGAACATCGACGCCCCCGCCGGCGTCGTGGCCGAGCTGGAGCGCCAGACCCAGATCAACGAGGACATCATCCGCTACATGACCATCAAGGTCGAAGAGCTGGAGACCGGCCCGTCGGTCATGATGCGCAAGCAGGAGCGTTCGGATCGCGGTGATCGCGGTTCGCGTGGTCCGCGCCGCGAGCGCGACGACAACAACGCGTCGTCTGGCGAATAAGGAGGTCTTTGAGACATGGCACGCCCGTTTTTCCGCCGCCGCAAGAGCTGCCCCTTCGCCGCCAAGGATGCGCCGAAGATCGATTATAAGGATGTTCGTCTGCTGCAGGGCTTCGTGTCCGAGCGCGGCAAGATCGTTCCCAGCCGCATCACCGCGGTGTCCGCCAAGAAGCAGCGCGAGCTGGCCCAGGCCATCAAGCGCGCCCGTCATCTGGGCCTGCTGCCCTACATCGTGAAGTGAGGGAGTAGAGTCCATGGAAATCATTCTGCTCGAGCGCATCGAGAAGCTGGGCGGCATCGGTGATGTCGTGACCGTCAAGGACGGTTATGCCCGCAACTTCCTGCTGCCCAACAAGAAGGCGCTGCGTTCCAACGCCGCCAACAAGAAGGTCTTCGACGCCAACCGCGCGAAGATCGAGGCCGACAACGCCGCCCGCCGCACCGACGCTGAAAAGGCGGCCGAAGCGGTCAACGGCAAGCAGATCGTCCTCATCCGTCAGTCGTCCAACGCCGGCCATCTTTATGGTTCGGTCGCGGTCCGCGACGTGGTGGACGCGCTGCACGCCGATGGCGTGACCGACGTCACCAAGGCGATGGTCGTGCTGGAACGCCCGATCAAGACGCTCGGCCTGTTCGACGTCAAGATCGCGCTGCACCCGGAAGTGGCCGTCACCATCCAGGTGAACGTCGCCCGCTCGCCGGAAGAAGCCGAACTGCAGGCGCAGGGCGTCGACGTGATGGCCGAAATGTTCGAAAAGGACGAAGCCGGCTTCACCGAAGATTACGACCCCAATGCCGAGCCGGGCGAAATCGCCACGGACACGGATTCGGAAGAGGCCCCGGCCGAAGAGGCCTGAGCCGACAGAGCATGATCCGGGCCGGCAGATAATGCCGCCCGCTTCGGACATGCTTCCGTTATCGCCTTGATGCGAATGAGAAAGCCGCCCCGCAACGGGCGGCTTTTTTATGGGCCGGCGTAACCTATTCCCCAACTGGTCCGAAATCCTTAAACATGGTCCCATCCATGGGGTGATGACGATCGCGCGCGAAGGGGGAGACTTCGCGCCGGGACGGAGGGGGGATGACATGTATTCAGCCGAACATCAGAGGCGTCGCCATAGCCTTGGCGCCACCACGCGCCGGACAGGAATGGCTTTCGCGGTCGCTCTGGGTGTTGCCGTCACCCTGCTGCCGTCGGCGGCATGGGCCGGCAACCTGATCCTGCCGCCCAATTTCGTGTTCACGCTGGATTCGGCATCGATCCCCCGCGACCGGGCGGTGGGGTCCGAATCCCCCGGGCCGGCAGGTCATTTCGACCGGATCACCAACTCTTCGAGCAATCCGGCGACCTGCCCGATCACGAAGACGTCCACGGTCTCCGGGACGCTGGCCCCCGGCTTTACCGACGTCTACCAGACATCCCTGCCGGGGATCGGCGTGCGGTTCAAATATACCGCCGACACCAACGGAAATTATATAACCGCCCCCCATACCGAGACGGTGACCTTTGCCAATACGGGCGACTATCCGCTTTTCCGGAGAGCGGACATCGTCGTGACCGGTCAGATCGGCAGCGGCACGCTATCCTCGCTGCCGTCGATGACGCTCACCTATAGCAGCAGCAGCTGCCTCACCCCCCGTTCGACCACCATGACATTGTCGTCGAACACCGTCGTCACCGCGCTGACATGCAGCGTGACGACCCCCAATCTCTCGGTCACGCTGCCGCCGGTGCCGTCGATCAACCTGCGTCCCTCCGGCACGACGGCGGGGACCACCAATTTCGCCATCGGCCTGAATTGCGGCAATGGCGGCAGTTCGAGCGTGCATATGACGCTGACCGACATGGCCAGCACAACCAACCGCACGTCGCGGCTGACGCTCAATTCCTCCTCGACCGCCAAGGGCGTGGCGTTGCAGATATTGCGCAACGGCGCGCCCATCTCCTTCGGACCGGACTCGGCGGTGGCGGGGACACAAAATCAGCTGACCATCGGATCGGCCAGCGGCCTCAGCAGCATCCCGCTGTCGGTCCGCTATGTGTCCACCGGCCTTGTCGTCCCCGGCACGGTCAAGGCGGCGGCGACTTTCACCATGAGCTACCAATAGGATCGGCACGGGGGCGCAGCGTCGGCCGGATCCTTCAGGAAGGACCATTTTATTGTTTCGACCAGGAGAATATAGGCGCGCGCCGGGAGCATGGCCGCTGAAAGGGACGCAGGCGGCGCTGGCGCTGGGCGCGGCGCTCATCCTGTGGCCGTCGGCGGCCTGGGCTGGCTCGCTCACCCTGCCGCCCGACATCGTCTACACGATCGACTCGGCCTCCATCCCGCGCGACCGCGCGGTCGGCCAATATCTGGCGCAGGGCGACAATTTCAGCCAGATCGTCAACCCCTCCCGCGATCCGACCACCTGCCCCCTGAACAAGACCGCCAGGGTCAACGGCACGCTGGTGCCCGGCTATAGCGATGTCTATCAGACGTCGCTGCCCGGCGTCGGCATTCGTTTCGAACTCACCGGAGGCACCAACACCGCCTACAGGACCGCGCCGCGATCCGAAGTCGTGACCTTTCAGTCGGCGGGCCTCTATCCCATGTATCGGCGCGCCGGCATCGTCATCACCGGACCCGTCACCGGTGGCACCCTGTCCTCGCTGCCGTCGATGACGCTGACCTATGAAGGCGTGGAGCCGGGCTGCCTGACCGCCCGGTCTACCACCATCACGCTGGCGGCCAACAGCGTCGTGACCGCGCTGACGTGCAATGTGACGACGCCCAATATCGCGGTGACGCTGCCGCCCGTGCCGTCGATCAATCTGCGTCCCAGCGGCACCACGGCCGGCGCCACCAATTTCTCCATCGGCCTCAACTGCGCCAATGGCGGCAGTGCGAGCGTGCGGATGACGCTGACCGACCTTGCCAATACCGCCAACCGCACGTCGCGGCTGACGCTGGATTCCTCCTCGACCGCCAAGGGTGTCGCCTTGCAGATATTGCGCAACGGCAGCCCTGTGTCCTTCGGACCGGATTCGGCGGTGGCGGGCACGCAGAACCAGCTGACCATCGGATCGGCGAGCGGCCTCAGCAGCATTCCGCTGTCGGTGCGCTATGTGTCGACCGGACTGGTCGTGCCCGGCACGGTGAAGGCGGCCGCGACCTTTACGATGAGCTATCAGTAGCGCGCCCTGCCCCGGCCCCCGGCACCGGCCGCTTGCCAAGTCCCTCAAGGCGGAATATTCTGCCTTGTTAACAAGGGACTTATATGCGCACGCCGTCGAACCAGAGCCAGCCTGACAGCGCCCTGCCCGTCGCCTGCGCCGGCGCGCCGGGATCGTGGCGTCGGGCAGGGCGTCGCCCGACCCTGGCCCTGTGCATGGCGCTCAGCCTGATGCCGTCTTTGGCTTGGGCGGGATCGCTCACTCTGCCGCCCGACCTCGTCTATACGGTCAATTCAGCGTCCATCCCGCGCGACCGGGCGGTCGGCCAATCTCTTTTGCAGACCGGCAATCAGGGCACGATCGTCAACCCGTCGAGCGATCCGACCACCTGCGAACTGTCGAAAGTGTCGACGGTCAATGGCACGCTGGTCCCCGGCTATACCGATGTCTATCGGACGTCGCTGCCCGGCATCGGCATCCGGTTCGAATATACCGGCGGCACCAATCTCGGCTATCGGACCGCGCCGCGAACCGAAGCCGTGACCTTCTCATCGCCCGGCACCTATCAGCTGTTCCGCCGCGCCGAGATCGTCATCACCGGCCCCGTCACCGGCGGCACCCTGTCCTCGCTGCCGTCGATGACGCTGACCTATAGCGGCCCCTGCTTGACGCCGGCGCGGACCACGACCATGACGCTGGCCGCCAACAGCGTCGTCACCGCGCTGACATGCAGCGTGACGACGCCCAATATCGCGGTAACGCTGCCGCCCGTGCCGTCCATCAATCTGCGCCCCAGCGGCACCACGGCGGGCGACACCAATTTCGCCATCGGCCTCAACTGCGCCAATGGCGGCAGTTCGAGCGTGCATGTGACGCTGACCGACCTTGCCGATAACAGCAACCGCACGTCGCGGCTGACGCTCAATTCCGCCTCGACGGCCAAGGGTGTCGCGCTGGAGATATTGCGCAATGGCAGCCTTGTGTCCTTCGGCCCGGATTCGGCGGTGGCGGGGACGCAGAACCAGCTGACCATCGGATCGGCGAGCGGCCTTACCAGCATTCCCATGTCGGTCCGCTATGTGTCGACGGGACTGGTGGTGCCCGGCACGGTGCGGGCGGCGGCGACCTTTACGATGAGCTATCAATAGCCGCGGTGCCGGCCCGGCATCGCGCCGCTTGCCTTCCACCGCCGACCTGGCGCAAGCTGTCGGCTTCCATCGGAAGGGGGCGGCAATGATGAGGATCGGCACGGGCGCGGCGATGTGGCTGGGGGCGGCAGGCCTGATGGTGCTGGCGACGGGCGCAGCGGCGGAAAAGGCGCAGGAGCCGGACTATCCGTCGGTTGTGCCCAGTTTCGAGCAAATCTGCCTGATGCCCGGCTTCGATCCGGCCGACCGGCTGGCGGCCATCGGCGCCGCGAGCGGCTGGCGCGAAGATGAGAGCGTCACGGTCGACATTCCCAAGATGAGCATTTCCCGCACGATCAGCCAGAATTACAGCTTCGCCAATGTGGCGGAGGCGCGCCAGTGGACGGGAATGATCGACGGACAGCCCGCCCGCATCGTGCTGGCGCGCTTCGCCGGCAAGCCGCGCTATCCAAATCTGTGCGCGCTGGTGCTGGAGGGGCCATCCAATGCGATGCCTTTTGGCAGTGCGCTGAGAGCCGCGTTCAAGACGTTCGGCATCGGCGGGAAGAGCGTGGACCTCGTCCATTATTTTGAATATGCCGGCAAGGTCGGCGCCGACAAACATCCCGTCCGGGGCGAGATATTCTCCCGGTCGCTGAGCGGGCAGATCAAGGAAACGACGCATATCTACGTCGCTTATTGAGCAAGACGCGGCAGGTCGGGATCGCCGGCTCGCCTGAAAGGGCAGCGGGGCTTCGACTTAAAGCAATTTCGAGGCAGGTGGAATCACCTGCCGGATCGGAAATCGCGGTTAACAAAGGAAAATAGAGCGATGATCCGATGCAATCGGATCGACAACCGCTCTAGCTCAGGCCGACCGGGTCTTGTTCAGTCCCGACAAAAAAAGGGGAGCCGAAGCCCCCCTTCCCTCTTACCATTCATAGGCGTTGGGCAGGGCGCCCGGCACCGGATCGGCATAGCGGTCGCGCAGCTTGGTCTGGCGATTTTCCAGCGGCTGCTGCACGCCGTCGATCCAGACCGCGACCGGGGCCGAGGTCATTTCGAGCGGGTCGCCGTCCCACACCACCACATCGGCGGCATGGCCGGGCTTGAGCGAGCCGATGCGGTCGCCAAGGCCCATCGCTTCGGCCGGGGCGGAGGTGATGGTGCGCAGCGCCTGACCCCAGCTGAGGCCGGTGGCGCCAGGCACTTTGTTCAGCGCCACCATATTGCCTGCCTGCTGCGTCGCGAGGCGCAGTTGCAGTCCTTCGTCGCGGTCCATCAGCCCCATGGCGACGGGCACGCCGGCCTTCACCATGCGGCCGACATTGCTCTGCGTCGCGGCGAGCTTTTCGAAGCTGGCGGGCAGGTCGTCGAGGCCACCGGCGATCACCGGCACCTTGGCCGCCGCGATCTGCGGCGCGACCATCCAGCCTTCCGCCGCGCCGGCCAGCACGATGTTGAGCGCGGGGAAATCCTGTTTGAGGGCCAGCACGCTCAAAATGTCGCGGGCGCTTTCGACATGGATCATCAGCGGCATCGCCCCTGTCACCACCGGCACCAGCGCCTGGGCGTCCACCCGGTTGAGCAGCGCGTCGCGCGAATTGCCGTCATAGCTGGCGGGCGCCTTGGCGAATTGCTGCGCCTGGGTCAGCATGGTCTTGAACAGCAGATAGGCGGCCGGACGGCTGCCGCCGGCTTCCTCCGCCCCTTCCTCGCCCATTTCCACATATTGGAAGGCGCGCGCCTTGGTGATCGGGTTCATGTCCGCGCCCAGATCGACGACCGCGCCCTGACCGGCGAAGATGCTGCTCTGGGTCGCCGGGACGACCACCGCGCGGGTGACGCCGGCGGTACGGCTGACCGCCACCGGATTGGCGAGCGGGTTGATCGCCGGCGCCACGTCGATGGCGGCGGAGAAAGGCCCGCGGGCGCTGCTGTCATTGGTCTGGCGCACGCCCGGCACTTCGACCAGCCCCACGCGCGAGAAGCCGGACATGATGCCCGGCGTCACCCATTTGCCGGCGGCGTCGATGGTCTTGGCCCCGGCCGGGACCGGGATGCCCGCGCCGGCCGCGACGACCTTGCCGCCGGTGATGACGACGGTGCCGTTCTGGATCGGCTCCGACCCGTCGCCGATGGCCAGCGTCGCGCCGGTGATGGCGATCGACTGGGCAAGAGCCGGGCTGGAGACAAGGGCAAGCAGGGCGATAGCCGTGCGGGCGGAGAGGCGACGGGCGATGCCGCGCAGCGTCGGGTGCGAAGCGGCTTTCGAACCGACCGGATTGCTTCTGGCAAAATGGCTCATTTCACGTCTCCCGCGCCGATCTGGCCCAGTTCGAAGTCGAAGACCGGGCGACGCTTGGGATCATTGGCGTCATACATCAGCGCGCCGTCGATCCACACCCGCTCCGGCCGGCTATAGGTGCTGAACGGATTGCCGTTCCACAGCACGACATCGGCCATCTTGCCCTGCTTGAGGCTGCCGGTACGTTCGGCAATGCCCATGGCGCGCGCCGGATTGATGGCAAGCCAGGTCCAGGCGACCTCGTCGGCGATGTCGATGCCCATGCGACGCCCGGCGCCCAGCGCCTTGGCCGCTTCCTGGTTCAGCCGCTGGATGCCATTTTCATCGTCGGAATGGACGATGGCGCAGGCGCCCGCGCGGTGAACCAGCGGGAAATTTTCATTGATGCCGTCATAGGCTTCCATCTTGAAGCCATACCAGTCGCCCCACATGGCCGAACAAATGCCATTGTCGCGCAGCAGGTCGGCGATCTTGTAGCTTTCCACCGCATGGTGGAAGGTCGAGACCTTATAGCCAAATTCCTTGGCCATATCGATGACATTGGCCATTTCATCGGCGCGATAGCAATGGTTGTGGACCATGATCTTGCCTTCGAGCACGTCGGCCAGCGTTTCCATGCCGAGGTCGCGGGTCTGGTCCTTCCCGGCGGCGCGCTTCTTCTGATATTCGCGCGCCTTGATCCATGTCTGGCGGTTGACCGCCATATTGCCCATGCGGGTGCTCGGCTCCCGGCCCTTGTAGCCGTAGACGCGCTTGGGATTTTCACCGCAGGCCATTTTCAGCCCCTGTGGCGCATCGGGGAATTTCATCCCCTGCATGGTGCGCGCGGGCACATTTTTGAGCGTCACGCTGCGCCCGCCGAACAGATTGGCGGAGCCGGGCAGGATCTGGAGCGTGGTGACGCCGCCATTGGCGAGCGCGCGGCCAAAACCGGCATCCTGCGGCCAGATACTATGTTCCGCCCAGACATGGGCGGTGACGGGCGATGTCGCCTCATTACCATCCGACAGCGCTTCGACGCTGGGGCTGGGATAGTCGCCCAGATGGCTGTGAATATCGATGACGCCGGGCGTCACATATTTGCCCTGCCCTTCGATCACCGCGACATCGGCGGGGATCGGCGTGTCGGGGCCGCCGATCGACATGATCTTGCCGTCCGACAGGAAGACCACGCCATTGTCGATCCGCCCGCCTTCACCGTCGAAGATGGTCGCGCCGCGGATCACCGTCGCCACGCCCGGATAGGGGCGATAGGTGGACGGATAGGGATTTTCCGGCTCCGCCGACGATCCCTGACTTGCCGGACGTTGTTCGTCCTTGTCCTTCTTCGCCGCCAGCGGACCGGCCGCGCTCATCGAGACGAGCGCCGCCGCCAGCAGCCATGTGCTGCGTCTTGTCATGCCTTTTCCCCCTTTGTCTCTGCGTCGATCAGGTCGAGATGCATCATGCGCTTGATATAAGGCGACACCAGCAGCACCACGCCCCCAATCACGATCGAGAACCAGCCAATTCTGTTATAAACGTCAAGCACCTGGCTGACATCGCCGCCCTCGCCGCCGCTGGTGGCACGGGCGATCAGGCCGGCGATGAAATTGCCGCCGGCGGTCGCCAGGAACCAGGTGCCCATCACCAGCCCGACCATGTTCGACACCGACAGGCGCGTCATGGCGGACAGTCCCACCGGCGAGAAGCAGAGTTCGCCCATGGTGTGGAACAGGTAGATGAGGAAGACGAAAAGCACCGGCGTCAGATTTTCGCCCGCCAGCGCCGCGCCGGCCACCAGGACCAGGAAGCCCGCGCCGCACAGGATGAGGCCGATGCCGAACTTGGCCGGCGAGGACGGTTCCAGCCGCCGCTTGTCGAGCAGCGTCCACAGCACCGCGAACAGCGGCGCGAGCAGGATGATGAAGATGGAGTTGACCGACTGGAACAGCGAGGCCGGCACTTCCCAGCCCAGCATGACGCGGTCGACATTGCGGTCGGTGAAGATGTTGAGCGACGAGCCGGCCTGTTCGAACAGTCCCCAGAAAAGCGGGTTGAGCGCGATCAGGAACAGCGCCGCCAGCATCCGGTCGCGCTCCACCTTGGTCAGCACCGCGAAGGTGCGCCAGAGGATATAGCTGACCGTCCCCGCCGCGAAGGCGAGCAGCGCATAGCCCAGGATATCGGCATAGCGGATGACGAACCACACGCCCAAAATGCCGATGACGGCGCCGGCATAGATGGTCCATTCGCGGCTGATTCCCGCGATCGCGGGCGCGCGCAGCTTTTCCGGCTCGGGCGGTTCGCCCTTGCCCATCAGCAGCGGCTTGAACCCGACGAACAGGATGAGGCCGAGCAGCATGCCGACGCCGGCCGCGCCGAAGCCCCAGCTCCAGCCCCACAGCTCGCCCAGCAGGCCGCAGACGATCGGACCGGACGCGCCGCCCAGATTGATGCCCATGTAGAAGATGGAGAAAGCCGGATCGCGGCGATGGTCGTTGCGGGCATATAGCTCGCCCACCAGCACCGAAATATTGGCCTTGAGGAAGCCGGTGCCGACGATGATGCTCGCAAGCGCCAGATAGAAGCCGTTGAGGTAGAAGGGATCCTGCCCCCCCGGCCCCTCTGTCACGGCAATCAGGAAATGGCCGATGGCGATGAAGACGCCGCCCACCAGCACCGCCTTGCGCGGTCCCAGGAACCGGTCGGCCAGATAGCCGCCGATCACCGGGGTGATATAGACCAGCGAGGTATAGGCGCCGTAGAGAAGATAGGCGCGATCCTCGCCGAAGAGGAAATGTTTGGTGAGGTAGAAAATCAGGATGGCGCGCATGCCATAATAGGAAAAGCGCTCCCACATTTCCGCGAAGAACAGCAGGAACAGCCCGCGCGGATGGCCGAGCCAGGTCTTGCCTGCCTCCGCCGCACCAGTCATTGAGGTCGCCATTCGGCCCCCTTCTTTTATATATAAAGCGAATAGCCCAGCCGCCCCAGGCGGCCGACGAATGGCGGCAGAGTAGAGGCAAATCGCGCGGCCTGTCAAAAGCGTTCAGCGACGCGCGGGAAAGCATAAGCGGCGGCGGGCGGCGCGACGGGGCGGCGCCGGCGAATTGCGGAGCGACAGCCGTGCCGCGCGGGCTTGCGCGAACCGCCCGCGCCGCCCATCTTGGGCCGGATGTTCAACGACCTGACCACCCCCCTCACCCTCCTTCAGACCCGCCGTTCCGGCAAGCCGCGCGACCTGATCGCGCCCGGCCCCGACGACGCGCAATTGCGGCAGATGCTGGAGGTCGCGCTGCGCACGCCCGATCATGGCAAGCTCGCCCCCTGGCGCTTCGTCATCGTGCCGGCGGAAAAGCGCGCGACGCTCGCCGCGCTGCTGGAACAGGCCTATCGCGCCGAGAGGCCGGAAGCCGGGCGGCTGGAGATCGAGGCGATGCACCAGTTCGCGCATCAGGCGCCGACGCTGGTGGTCGCCCTCTCCTCACCCATCGCCGGCAGCAAGATCCCGGTATGGGAGCAGCATCTCTCGGCCGGCGCGGCGATCATGAACCTGCTGCACGGCGCCCATGCGCTGGGCTTTGCCGGCGGCTGGCTGACCGGCTGGCCCAGCTATAGCGAAGCGGTGCGCGATGCGTTCGGCGGGCCGGGCGAGACGATCGCCGGCTTCGTCTTCATCGGCACCCCCGGCCGGCCGCAGGAGGAACGGCCCCGCCCCGACTATGACAGGGCGGTATGTGTTTGGGACAGATAGTTGCGAGATAAGCCTAATCCGGGCGGGGCGTCAGCTTGACCTGCGTGGCTGTATTATGCCACTGATGCACTATGGCAGACGAATCCAAGCCCGTATATCTCCGCCTGCGCGAGATCATCGCCGCCTCCATCCTTGACGGTGACTATGGCGACGGCGACCTGCTTCCCTCCGTCCGCGCCTTTGCCGCGCAACAGGGCGCCAATCCGCTGACGGTGGCCAAGGCCTATCAGAGCTTTCAGGATGACGGGCTGGTGGTGGTGAAGCGCGGTGTCGGCATGTTCGTCGCCGACGGCGCCACCCGCCGCCTGCGCGAAGCGGAACGGGCGCGTTTCTTCGAAACCGTCTGGCCCCCCGTCGCCGCCCAAATCCGCCGCCTCGGCATCCGCGCAGAGGATCTCGACCTGCAAAGCGTGTGAGGTGGCGCGGGGGCAGCGCGTTGCTGCTGCGCGGGCGCGCCTTTGAGGGGTGGCGCTTTGGGGCTTTCGCGAGCCGGTGGCGGGGTGTTGGCGCTGATTGGGCGGCGCTTCATAGCTTTTTCTGACACAGGGATCGGACGGCGCGCCAGATGGCCTGAGACCCCAGCTTTCGCTGGGGTGACGGTGGTAAGGCGTGACGGTGAGGCTTGTAGTGACGGCTTTAAAGGGTGCCGCCCCTCCCCATCCCCGACCCGTCATGCTGAACTTGTTTCAGCATCCAGTAAGCTCCGATCGTGCGATGGCGAGACGCGTTGGCGCGGGACGCAGCGCCTTCGTATCACCGCGCGAAGTTTGCTCGGTTTAGGCGCGCGCGGGGATCATCGAGCGCTGAAGCTTTTCCCGACGCTGAATCTCACCTCACCTGAGCGCCAGCCTCATCCCCCTGCCCGCAATGCCGCCAAGGCCGCGACAGCCGTCTCCCGGCCCTCGAACTGCGGCACCGCGAGTGCCCTCTTCAGCGTCGCTTCGGCCTCGCTGCGGCGGCCGGCGGCGGCATAGGCCTGGCCGAGATGGGCGGCGATGACCGGGTGGGTCGGGGCCAGGGCGGCGGCTTTTTCCAGCAGGTCGATCGCTGCCGGGCCGCGCGCGCCGGCCTTGAC
>DAMDPH010000060.1:0-16987 GCA_032082785.1 Sphingobium sp.
CTGGGCCGCCCCAGCTGGCCCGCCGCGACCAGCCCGCGCAGCCCGCCGCCCCAGACCTCCGTCCAGGGCATGCCGGTCAGCGCGAGGAAGAGGATCAGCAGCGCCGACACAAAGCCGAGCGTCCCATGCAGATCGCGCCAGAAGCGGCGGCCGCCCGGACGGCCGCGCAGCGCCAGCGCTGGCTGCCCCCGTCGGGGCCAGCGCAGATAAAGGCCGGTGATGCAGAGCAGGATCGCCCAGCCGGCAACCACCTCCACCAGCCGATTGCCGACCGGCCCGACGAGCGCGAGGCTGTGCAGCTGCTTGACCGTCTGCATTATGCCGCCATCGGCCATGCTGCCGAGCAGCCGCCCGTCGCGCGGATCGACGAAATGGACGAGCGGCGCGCCATCCGCCCCGCGCGTCACCAGCCGCCAGCTTTCGCTGTCGGAAGCCGGCCGCTCGATCTGGGTGACGCGCGCGCCGCTGGCCTGCTCGACCCGTGCCACCAGTTCGCCCGGAGGCAGGCTGATCGTCGCGCGTCCTTCCAGTCGGACAGGATAAAGCGCGGCCTCCAGCTCCGGCTTGTAGAGATAGAGGGCGCCGGTCACCGCCATCAGCGCCAGCACCGGCAGCACGATCAGCCCGGCATAGAAATGCCAGCGCCACATCGCCCGGTAAAAAGCGGCTTCGCTCATAGGTCGGGCCTTTCGTCAGAATGTCGCGCGGACGCCGCCGAAGACGGCCCGTCGCTCAAGGGGATAGAAGATGGCGCGCGCGCCCGGCGCCAGCGCGCCATAGTCGACCACCGCGCCGATATCGCCGACGCCCCGCTTGTCCGTAAGATTGCGGGCATCGAGAAACAAAGTCACGCCGCTACGCACCATCGCCTCCGCACCCAGGTTCAGCATGGCATAGCCGTCCGTGCGCTTGCTGTTGGCATAATCGGCCCAGGCTCCCTGTGGCAGCCATTCGATAGCCGGCGACAGGCGAAGGCCGCCTGCCTCCAGTTGCAGCTCGGCACGGTAGAGGTGCGGGGGGATGACCGGCAGGCGATTGTCGCCAAACTGGCGGTCACCTCGAAAGCGGAAGTCGCTATATTGATAGACCTGCCGCAACAGGCCCCAGCGGGCGAAGCGCAGGTCGATGCCCGCCTCTATCCCCTGATGCCGGGTGCGCCCAGCGTTGAAGGTTGCCGCCGGGATGCCGCCGGCAAGGTCAACATTATATTGCAGCATCTCGCCCCGGATGTCCGCGCGATAGAGGCTGACATCCCATTGCAGCATCGCCCAGCGCCCGCGCGTGCCGATCTCCGCCGTCCAGGCGCGCTGCGCATCGACATCGACAAAGCCGGGCGCACCGCCGGCAGGCGCCTGGCTCAGCTCGCCAAGGCCGGGCAGCTCCACCGAGCGGCTGTAATTGGCATAAAACTGGACATCCCGATCCGGCTCGTAGAGCAGGCCGAATTTGGGCGCGAAACGGTCGAAGGTCGCGCGGCCGCTGCGGGCCGGGGTGAAGCGGTTGGCGACCGCCCGCTGGCCGTGAATGTGGATGCCACCGGCGATCAGCCACAGGTCCGGCACCGGCGCGACGCGCAACTCCCCATAGCTGTTGATCGTCTGCGCCTTTTGCAGTGCCAGCGCGGTGGGAGCGCCGGCACGCCCGTCCAGATTGACGAACTGCCGCGCGACGGTGCGGCCGAACCGCGCCTGACTGCCCAGCGCCAGAGCCACCGGCAGCGCGCCGATCCTGCCCTCCAGATCCAGGCTGGCGAACAGGCCGCGATCTTCCGAGCGCTGGTCGATCAGCTGATAGATGGGATGGTCGAGCTGCTTGGCATTGTAGAAGAGGCCGAAGGCCAGCGTTACGCCGGCCAGCGCGATGCTGGTCCGGTTTTGCAGGCGGATCGAGTCGATGTTGCGCGCCTGATCGCCGATGTGATTGCCCTTCCACGGGGTGGCGCGCGCATCCCCCTCCGTCAGCGCGCCGGGCAAATCCTGCCGGATCCTCTGCGCACTGGCGTAGAAGCGCGTCTCTACCCCCTCCCCCAGCCGCAATCCGACATTGGTGTTGAAGCGCAGCGCGCGGCGGCGGCCATGGTCGCGATCGCCGTCGGATCGGTCCGCCGTAACCGCCATCCAGCCATCGCCCCGCGCATCGGCATAGCCATAGGCGGCCTTGCCTCGTAGCGTATCGAAACTGCCGCCGTCGAGCCGTAGCGACAGGCCCGGCGCGGTGCGGCCGGTCGGCGTGACGGCATTGATCGCGCCGCCCAGCGTCGATCCGCCCAGCCGCAGCGCATTGGCGCCGCGATAGACCTCCAGATGCTGGAAGATCAGCGGGTCCAGCTCCTGAAAATCGCCATTATCGTCGGCGGCGTTGATGGGGATGCCGTCCTGCAACAAGGTGAGGCCGCGCATATGATAGCCGCGCGACAGGCCCGATCCGCGGATCGACAGCCGCACCTCCTGCCCGAAGCGGGGCTGCGCATAGACGCCGGGTGAGAAAGCGAGCGCATCGCGCAGCGACACGGCCAGCTTGTCCTCGAACGTGTCGGCGGGGACAAGATCGGCACCGCCAGCGACGCGGCGAAGGCGGGCAGCGGCTTCCTCCTGCGCGGCCTGCGCCGTGACGATGATGCGGGCCGGATCGGCCTCTTCGGCATGAGCGGGCGGAGAGAGGGCGGCAAGGCAGAGGAACGGCGCGCAGCGATGAACGCCGCGCGCGGCGGAATGAGAGAGCATGAAAATACCTTCCGATGGCAGGAGGCGCGCCGGCCGGCGCGCGGTCTGGGCGATCAGAAGGCGGCGGGCGGTCCCGAAGAAGGCGGCGGCGGCGCGGCAAGGCGCGCGATCAGGCCGCTGCGCAGCGCGACGGCGATCGGCCCGGTCGCCAGCTGCCACATGGGCAGCGGCAGGTCCGCGAGGATCAGCGGCGGCAGCAGCGGCTGAACCGACGCGGCAAAGGGGCAATGTTGGGGCGCCGGCATGCCGTCCTTCTCGGATGGTGCCTGCGCCGGCACGCGATCTCGGTCGACCCGCATCGCCACCGCACCCTGTCCGGTACAGAGGGTGACGATGACGCCCTGCGCCGTCCGCATCGGCATGAAGCCATGGGGCGCGACCAGCTGGATGGCGAGGACAAGCAGCGCCAGCGCGGCCAGCAGCCCGCGCATCCGCTCCGATTGTCTGATCGCCTCCATCATAGCCCGTTCCTAGGACGGGCGCAGCCGCCTGTCATCAGGGCAAACAGTCCCGGAGCTCGCAGCCGTTCCCTTCGCTGTCCCACGGACGCCGCATCACTCACCTTGACGTAAACGTAAAGCCTACTTACATCGCGATCATGGACACGCGCAGCAGCATTGCCGGTATCGAACTGCCCGACCATCAGGATCGCAGCAGCTTCACCATCACCGACCTGTCGGAAGAATTCGGCGTCACCGCCCGCGCCTTGCGCTTTTATGAGGATGAAGGGCTGATCTCGCCCGAGCGGCAGGGACTGGCGCGCATCTATTCGCGCCGCGACCGCGCCCGGCTCGCCTGGATCTTGCGCGGCAAGCGGGTGGGCTTCAGCCTCGCCGAAATTCGCGAGATGATCGACCTTTATGATGCTGACGAAGCGCATGAGGCGCAGCGGCGCGTGACCATCGAGAAATGCCTTGCCCGCATCGACCTGCTGACGCGGCAGAAGGACGATATCGATGCCGCCATCGCCGAACTGACCGCCTTCGTAGATACGATCGAAAGACGCTGACCCCGTCCTCAACAGAATAAAAACGCCTGGAGAAGATCAATGCCGAGCTATGCCGCCCCCGTTCGCGACACCCGTTTCGTGCTCGACCATGTGGTCGGGCTGGACCGCTATGCCAATCTGCCCGGCTTTGAAGACGCCACGCCCGATCTGGTGGAAGCGATCCTGACCGAAGGCGGCAAGATGGCGGCCGAGCTGCTCTTTCCCCTGAACGCCGTGGGCGACAAGGAAGGATGCACCCGCCATGCCGACGGCCGGGTGACGACGCCGACCGGCTTCAAGGAGGCCTATGCGCAGTTCGTCGCCGGCGGCTGGACGACGATCCACGGCCCGAGCGAATATGGCGGCCAGGGCCTGCCTACGGTGCTGGCGACGGCGGTGAACGAATATATCCTGTCCGCCAATCAGGCGTTCGAAATGTATCATGGCCTGACCGCCGGCGCCGTCGCCGCGCTGCTCGCCAAGGGCAGCGACGCGCTGAAGCAGCGCTATGTGCCCAATATGATCGCCGGCACATGGACGGGCACGATGAACCTGACGGAGCCACATTGCGGCACCGATCTGGGCCTCATCAAGACCAAGGCCGTGCCGCAGGCGGACGGCAGCTATGCCATCACCGGCACCAAGATCTTCATTTCCGCCGGCGACCATGATCTGGCCGACAACATCATCCATCTGGTGCTGGCCAAGACGCCCGGCGCGCCCGAGGGCAGCAAGGGCATTTCGCTGTTCGTCGTGCCCAAGATCATGGTGCAGGATGATGGGTCGCTGGGCGAGGCCAATGCCGTCAGCTGCGGCTCCATCGAACATAAGATGGGCATCCACGGCAACGCCACCTGCGTCATGAATTATGACGGCGCGACCGGCTGGATCGTGGGCGAGGAGAATAAGGGTCTGGCCGCGATGTTCATCATGATGAACGCGGCGCGGCTGGGCGTCGGCCTCCAGGGACTGGGCCAGGGCGAGATCGCGTTCCAGAATGCGGTTCATTATGCCCGCGACCGGCGGCAGGGCCGTGCGCTCACCGGCCCCAAGGAGCCGGAGGAAAAGGCCGATACGCTGTTCGTCCATCCCGACGTGCGCCGCATGCTGATGGAGGCAAAGGCGCTGACCGAAGGGCTGCGCGCGCTGATCCTGTGGACCGGCCTCCAGGTCGATCTGGCGCATCATGCCGCCAGCGAGGAAGAACGTCAGGCCGCCGACGACATGGTCCAGCTGCTCACCCCTGTCATCAAGGGCTATGGCACTGACAAGGGCTTCGACGTCGCCGTCGCCAGCCAGCAGGTATTTGGCGGCCATGGCTACATCTGGGAAAATGGCGTCGAGCAATATGTGCGCGATGCCCGCATCGCCCAGATTTACGAAGGCACCAATGGCGTGCAGGCGATGGATCTGGTCGGGCGCAAGCTGCCGATGCATGGCGGGCGCGCGCTTCAGGCGTTCCTGAAGCTGGTGGCCGATGACGTGGCGGAGGCCAAGGGCGACCCGCAGCTGGCGAGCTTTGCCGAGGCGCTGGAAAAGGCCAGCGGCCAGCTGGGCGCGGCGACCATGTGGCTGATGCAGAACGCCATGAAGAACCCCGACCATGCCGGCGCCGGCGCGCATCATTATATGCACATATTGGGCATCGTCGCGACGGGCCTGATGTGGCTGCGCATGGCGAAGGCGGCGGCGGGCCTGATCGCCGCGGGAGAAGGCGATGCCGCTTTCCTGAACGCCAAGCTGGTGACCGCCCGCTTCTTTGCCGAACGGATCATGCCCGATGCCGGCGCGCTGCGGCGCAAGATCGAGGGCGGGGCCGATGCGCTGATGGCGCTCGACCCGGAGATGTTCGTGGCGGCCTGACGCGGCAACCGGACCATCTATGGTAAACAGGCAACAGCCGGCCTAGCGCCGGGCATGTCGCCGCTGTTCATCCGGGGCGCAGGGGCGGCCGTTCCGTAACGGGATGGCCGCCCTTTCCGCGTCCGGTCAGGCAGCGAGGCGCAGCTCTTCCTCGACCAGCGCGGGCGTCACATGATCGGCAGGCTCGACGCGGTTCAGACCAGCGACATAGCGTTCGGCGGCGACAACATCGCGGCGATAGGCGAAATAGAGCGACAGCATGGACAACATAAATACCTCGGTTCGATAAGAGCTTTGCTGCGTTGCAGCATCGAGGTTGATGTGGACCCTCTCGCCCCCATCCGCAAATGCAATGGTTTCGATCATAGTTGCATAAAGGACATGAGAGCGGCACGACGGCCACAGCCGCATCGCGCTGTTGCACTCGGCCACGGGTGGCTTATGGCGCGACCATGACCGACCGCACCGCATCCGCCCCTCCGGCTGCCCGCGCCCCGACGCTGGGGCTTGCCGCCTGCATCGCCCTGGTGATGGGCAATATGATCGGGTCGGGCGTCTTCCTGCTGCCCGCGGCGCTCGCTCCCTTCGGCTGGGATGCGGTTGCGGGCTGGGCCTTCACCATTGCCGGTTCGCTCTTCCTCGCCTTCGTCATCGCGCGGCTGGCCGCAGCCCTCCCGGGTGCTGGAGCGGCGCAGATGATCGACCGCGCCTTCGGACCGCTGGCCGGCTTTTCAATCGGCTGGATCTACTGGCTGTCGCTGGTCATCACCAATGTCACCATTGCCGTCGCCGCCACCGCCAATCTCAGCAGCCTGATCCCGGCGCTCGCCCGGCCGGGCGCGGGGGCGCTCTGCTCCATCGCCTTTTTGTGGCTGACGACCGGCGTCAACCTGCTGGGCGCGCGAGCGGCGGGCACGACGCAGCTTGTCACCACCGCGATCAAGCTGGTGCCGATCGCCGTGGTGCTGGTGCTGCTGGCGATCGCGCTGGGCAGCGGCCGGGCGGAGGTCGCCCCCTTCCCCGCCGGCGGCTTCAGCGGCGCGGGCATCACCGCATCGGCGGCGCTGACGCTCTGGGCGCTGATCGGGTTCGAGTCGGCCTCGGTCGCGGCGGACAAGGTGCGCGACCCGGCCCGCACCATCCCGCGCGCGACGATGATCGGCACGGCGGCGACGGGGCTCATCTATCTGCTGGTCTGCTCGGGCATCGCGCTGACGCTGCCGGGGGCGGAGAGCCAGACCGGATCGCCCTTCGGCGCCTTTGTCAGCCATTATTGGTCCGCCGGCCCGGCCCGCTTCATCGCCCTCTTCGTCGTGGTGAGCTGCCTCGGCGCGCTCAACGGCTGGACGCTGTTGCAGGGGGAGGTGCCGCTCACCATGGCGCGGGCGGGCGAGCTGCCCCGCTGGCTGGCGGTCACCGATGCGAAGGGCACGCCGGTGCGGGCGCTGCTGCTGTCGGCGACGCTGGCGACGGCGCTGCTGATCGCCAACAGCCTGCAAGGTTTGGTCGCGCTGTTCACTGCCATGGCGTTGCTGGCGACTTCTGCGACGCTGTGGCTCTATCTGGGCTGCGCCCTGGCGAGCCTGCGGCTGCGGATCGCGGTGCCGGCAGCGCTGCTGGGCGTGGGCTATGCGCTCTGGACGCTGTGGGGCGCGGGATGGATGGCGAGCGGGTCGAGCCTGCTGCTGATGCTGGCAGGGCTGCCCTTCTACGCCTGGGCGCGGCGGGAGCGGCGTGCGGGGTGAAGGGGAAGAGGGTCGGACTTTGGTCTGGCCGGTGACGGTGCCGAGAATTGGATAGGCAACAGGGGTGCTACACTAGACGGCACATTTTTGCTGCCTGCTCAGCTTGAAAATGCAGGATATTTTCTCTGTCCGCTGATGCAGACTGGTCAGGCCAAAATAGGAGGTTTCGGGTGCTGTTGGGCCGTGCTTAGGAGCTGGGCACCCGGATCAAGGTCTGTTTCGCGCCTCTGTGGCTCTGTGTGCCGTCGTTCGTTTATGAGGTTCGCGCGGAGGGCGCAGAGCCGAGAAGAGGTGAGCCTTGCGGCCGGCATTGCGCGCCGTCGCTTGGGCGGAGCTTACTGGATGCTGAAACGAGTTCAGCATGACGAGGTGTGTGGAGGGAGGGGGAGGCGCGGAGCACCCCGCTGTTCCTTGGCGGGGGCCGGAATACAGTTGCGCCGCGGGAGCTAGGCTCTGGCCTACGCTGGGGGCACGGCTTTGCGGCGCGATCCGCTCCGCGTCTCTGCGTCTCCGCGCGAAATGATCGGTCGGTGAGGTCGCTGAGGCGCGCGAGTTGGGACCGGCGTTTCGCGCCGCCGCCTGCGTAGAGTTTCCCGGATGCTGACATCCGTTCAGCATGACGGTGGGAAAAGGGGCGGCCCCGTGACGCCCCGCTTAAAATCGGGGGGGGGATCAGTCCCCCCACAATTCCTTGAGCTTGGAGAAGAAGCCGGTCGATTGCGGGCATTCCTCGCCGGTTTCGGTCTCGCGGAAGGCTTCGAGCAGTTCGCGTTGTTTGAGCGTCAGGCGGCTGGGCGTTTCGACATCCACCTGCACCACCAGATCGCCCTGCCCGCGCCCGTTCAGCACCGGCATGCCGCCGCCGCGCTGGCGGATCTGCTTGCCGGACTGGATGCCGCTCGGGATCTTGATCTGGTGGCGGACGCCGTCCAGCCCCGGAACCTCGATCACCCCGCCCAGTGCTGCGGTGGTGAAGCTGATCGGCGCGCGGCAGAAAAGCGTCGTGCCGTCGCGTTCGAAGATCGCATGCCGCTTCACATGCAGGAAGATATAGAGGTCGCCCGCCGGCGCGCCGCGCGCGCCCGCTTCGCCCTCGCCCGACAGGCGGATGCGCGTGCCTTCGTCGACGCCGGCCGGGATGTTCACCGACAGCGTCTTGGGCCGGTCGACCCGTCCCTCGCCACGACAGGCGCGGCACGGGCTTTCGATCACCTGACCGGCGCCATGACAGCTGGGGCAGGTGCGTTCGACCACGAAAAAGCCCTGCTGCGCCCGCACCTGGCCGTGGCCATGGCAGGTGGCGCAGGTCTTGACCCCGGTGCCGGGCTGCGCGCCCGAACCGTCGCAGGTGTCGCAGGCGGCGGACACTTCGATCTCTATCTCGGTCTGCTTGCCATGATAGGCTTCGTCGAGCGTGATCTCCATGTCGTAACGCAGGTCCGCGCCGCGCCGGTTGGCCTGCCGCCCGCCGCTCGCGCCGCCGAAGCCGCCCTGTCCGAAGATCGTCTCGAAAATATCGCCCAGATCGGAAAAGCCGCCGGCACCGGGATGGAAGCCGCCGCCCCCACCCTGCTGCTGCTTGAAGGCGGCATGGCCGAACCGGTCATAGGCAGCCCGCTTCTGCGGGTCCTTGAGGCATTCATAGGCTTCGCAGACGGCCTTGAACTTGGCCTCGCTGTCGACGCATCCCCCGGTACGATCCGGGTGATATTTCATCGCCAGCTTGCGATAGGCGCTCTTGAGGGTGGCGGCGTCGGCCGTGCGTTCCACCTCGAGCAGTTCATAATAATCGATTTCGGTAGTCATCAAAAAGCCCTCTCCCCTTCAGGGGAGAGGGTTTGGGAGAGGGGCCTGCCGGAACGATGCGAATACGTCATGACCATTGCCTGCTCTGCAAACCCCCTCTCCCCGGCCCTCTCCCCTGACGGGGAGAGGGAGGGGGTTGTTTACGCCTTGTTGTCGTCCACTTCGGAGAATTCGGCGTCGACCACATTGTCGTCGGCCTTGGGCGCGTCGGCCCCGGGCGCGGCGGCGGCGGCCTGCTCCTTCTCGTAAATGGCCTGGCCCAGCTTCATCGCCACGGTGGCGAGTTCCTGCGCCTTTGCCTTCATCGCTTCGCCGTCGCCGCTCTCGATCGCGGTGCGGGTCTCGGCCACGGCGGCCTCGATCTCGCTCTTGAGGGCGGCATCAACCTTGTCGCCATGCTCGGCAAGCTGCTGTTCCGTGGTGTGGACCAGGCTTTCGGCATTGTTGCGGGCTTCGGCCGATTCGCGACGCTTCTTGTCCTCATCGGCAAAGCGCTCGGCATCCTTGACCATCTGGTCGATGTCGGAGTCGCTGAGACCGCCCGAGGCCTGGATGCGGATCTGCTGTTCCTTGCCGGTGCCCTTGTCCTTGGCGGACACGTTGACGAGGCCGTTGGCGTCGATGTCGAACGTCACTTCGATCTGCGGCACGCCGCGCGGCGCCGGCGGGATGCCGACCAGATCGAACTGGCCCAGCAGCTTGTTGTCCGCCGCCATTTCCCGCTCGCCCTGGAAGACGCGGATGGTCACCGCCTGCTGATTGTCGTCAGCGGTCGAATAGACCTGGCTCTTCTTGGCCGGGATGGTGGTGTTCCGATCGATCATGCGGGTGAACACGCCACCCAGCGTTTCGATGCCCAGCGACAGCGGCGTCACGTCGAGCAGCAGCACGTCCTTGACGTCGCCCTGCAGCACGCCCGCCTGAATGGCCGCGCCCATGGCGACGACTTCGTCGGGGTTCACGCCGGTGTGCGGTTCCTTGCCGAAAAATTCCTTCACGGCTTCGCGCACCTTGGGCATGCGGGTCATGCCGCCCACCAGCACCACTTCGCTGATCTCGTTCGCGGACACGCCCGCATCGGCCAGCGCCTTGCGGCAGGGTTCCATGGTGCGCTTGATGAGGTCGGCGACCAGACGCTCCAGATCGGAACGGCTGACCATCTTCACCAGATGCTTGGGACCATTTTGGTCGGCGGTGATGAAGGGCAGGTTGACTTCGGTGGTCTGCGCCGAGGACAGTTCGATCTTCGCCTTTTCAGCGGCTTCCTTGAGCCGCTGCAGCGCGAGCTTGTCCTTGGTGAGGTCGATGCCTTCAGCCTTCTGGAAGTCGGCGGCCAGATATTCCACGACCTTGGCGTCGAAATCCTCGCCGCCCAGGAAGGTGTCGCCGTTGGTCGACTTCACTTCGAACACGCCATCGCCGATTTCGAGGATCGAAATGTCGAAGGTGCCGCCGCCAAGGTCATAGACGGCGATGGTCTTGCCGTCCTGCTTCTCAAGCCCGTAGGCGAGCGCGGCCGCGGTCGGCTCGTTGATGATGCGCAGCACTTCAAGGCCGGCAATCTGGCCGGCGTCCTTGGTCGCCTGACGCTGGGCGTCGTTGAAATAGGCGGGGACGGTGATGACCGCCTGCGTGACAGTTTCGCCCAGATAGCTTTCCGCGGTTTCCTTCATCTTCTGAAGGGTGAAGGCGGAAATCTGCGACGGGCTGTAGTCCTTGCCACCGGCCGCGACCCAGGCGTCGCCGTTCGGGCCCTTGGCGATGGAATAGGGGACGAGTTCCATGTCCTTCTTGGTCATGGGATCGTCGAAGCGGCGGCCGATCAGGCGCTTCACCGCGAAAACCGTATTGTCGGGATTGGTGACGGCCTGCCGCTTTGCGGGCTGGCCGATCAGCCGTTCGCCATCCTTGGCGAAGGCGACGATGGAGGGCGTCGTGCGCGCGCCTTCCGCATTTTCGATCACCTTGGGCTTGCCGCCGTCCATAACAGCAACGCAGCTGTTGGTGGTGCCAAGATCGATGCCGATAACTTTTGCCATTGTGTCCTCTTTGAACCCCAAATCATATTCAGCGGTTGACGGCCCCATACCCCACGAAAGCGCCAAGGCAAGACCGTTTGCTGCTGGGATATAGGCGCGCTTTTCCTTGGCACAAGGATCAGGGGCGTTTAGCCTGACGATGAATGGAAACAAGACAGCCACGGAGTAGTTGATGCGTGCCCCTTTTTCGCTTGCCGCCCTTGTCCTGCCGCTGATGCTGGCAGCGTGCGGCGACCCGGCACCCACCTATGTCGATCAGGCCTGGATACGCCTCAGCCCCAATAAGGACGCGCCCTCGGCCGGCTATTTCGTCGCCCATGGCGGCGATGGCGGGGCGCAGCTACGCGGGGTGCTGACCGACTATGCGCTCAAGGTGGAGATGCATGAGACGGTGACGGAAAATGGCCGCGCGTCGATGAAGGCGGTGGAGCGGGTCGACATTCCCGCCGGGGAAAGCGTCGCCTTCGCGCCGGGCGGCAAGCATCTGATGCTGTGGGGAGTCAATGATACGGCGATCAGCCGCGGCAAGATGCAGCTGACATTCCTCATGTCCAACGGCGACCGGCTGCTGGTCGATGCGGTGGTCATGAAGCCGGGCGCGGCCGGTCCCGCTGCGCCCGCCGGGGACAAGTGACCGCGCCTTGAGCGGCCGTCCCCTCACGCCGGCCGAATGCCTCCTCGCCCGATCCATGTTCGGGACCGCGATCGATTATGCACAGGTGCGCGTCCATAATCGCAAATGGTGGCCGCTCCAGCCCCGGCGAGTCACCATGGCGCCCGACGGCCATTTGTGGTTCCACCCGGCCGGCGGGCTGTTCTGCGACGATTTCGCCGGCAGCGCGCTGCATCTCCAGGGATTGTTCATCCATGAGATGACCCATGTGTGGCAGGCGCAGCGGTCGGGGAAGTGGTGGCTGCCGCTGATGCGCCATCCTTTCTGCCGCTATGATTATGCAATCGTGCCGGGCCAGCCCTTTGCCCGCTATGGCATCGAGCAGCAGGCGGAGATTGTGAAACATGGCTTTTACCTGCGCCAGGGGGTGGCGGTGAAGGGGAAGCCGGGTAGGGAGGTTTATGAGGCGCTGCTGCCCTTTGGCAGCTGACGGCGCGGCGCGGCGCGGAAACGCGAAAGGGCGGCCGCTGCCGACCGCCCTTTCCTTTATCTGTCTGCCGGCGGCGTCTTAATAGACGCGCGCCTTGGGCTTGATATATTCGGCCTCGTCGGTGAGCGTATAGTCGTGGACCGGGCGGTAATCGAGCGTCACCTTGCCGTCCGAACCGCCCCAGCCGTCGAACCAGCTGACCGTATGCTTCATCCAGTTGGCGTCGTCGCGATTGGGGAAATCCTCATGCGCGTGGGCGCCACGGCTTTCCTTGCGATTTTCGGCGCTGACCATGGTGCAGACGGCCTGCGACATCAGGTTGTCCAGCTCCAGCGTCTCGATCAGGTCGGTGTTCCAGATCAGCGAGCGATCGGACACGGCGACATCTTCAAGCTGGCGGTTGACCTGCGCCATCTTGTCGACGCCCTCGGACAGCAGCGCGCTGTCGCGGAACACCGCCGCATGCTTCTGCATCGTATGCTGCATTTCGAGGCGGATCTGCGCGGTGGGCAGGCTGCCCTTGGCGTTGCGGAACTTGTCGAGGCGGGCGAGCGCCAGATCGGCCGAATCCTTGGGCAGCGGCTTGTGCGATGCGCCGGGCTTGAGCGTTTCCTTGAGGTGCAGGCCGGTTGCGCGGCCGAACACGACAAGGTCGATCAGCGAGTTGGAGCCAAGGCGGTTGGCGCCATGGACAGACACGCAGGCCGCTTCGCCCACGGCATAGAGACCCGGCACCACCACTTCGGGGTCGCCGTTCATCTTGGTGACGACCTGGCCATGATAGTTACAGGGGATGCCGCCCATATTATAGTGAACGGTCGGCGTCACCGGCAGCGGCTGGCGCGTCAGGTCGACGCCCGCGAAAATCTTGCCGCTTTCGGTGATGCCCGGCAGGCGTTCGGCCAGCACCTTGGGATCGATATGATCGAGGTGCAGGAAGATATGGTCCTTGTTGGGACCGACGCCGCGCCCTTCGCGCATCTCCATCGCCATCGACCGCGACACGACGTCGCGCGAGGCGAGATCCTTCGCGGACGGCGCATAACGCTCCATGAAGCGCTCGCCTTCCGAATTGGTGAGATAGCCGCCCTCGCCGCGTGCGCCTTCGGTAATCAGCACGCCCGCGCCGTAGATGCCGGTCGGATGGAACTGCACAAACTCCAGATCCTGGAGCGGCAGGCCCGCGCGCAGCACCATGCCGCCGCCGTCGCCGGTGCAGCTGTGCGCCGAGGTGGCGGAGAAATAGGCGCGGCCATAGCCGCCCGTCGCCAGCACCACGGCCTGGCTGCGGAACCGGTGGATCGACCCGTCATCCATGCAGATGGCGATGACGCCACGGCATTCCGGCACGCCGGCGGCGTTGCGCTCCATGATGAGGTCGATGGCGAAATATTCGATGTAGAAGTCCGCGTCATACTTCAGCGACTGCTGATAGAGCGCGTGCAGCATGGCGTGGCCGGTGCGGTCGGCCGCGGCGCAGGTGCGCTGCACCGGCGGGCCGTCGCCCATATTCTGCATATGGCCGCCAAAGGGACGCTGATAGATGGTGCCGTCCTGATTGCGGCTGAACGGCACGCCGGCATGCTCCAGCTCGATCACGGCCGCCGGCGCTTCGCGCACCATATATTCGATGGCGTCCTGATCGCCCAGCCAGTCCGACCCCTTGACGGTGTCGTACATATGCCAGGTCCAGTGATCGGGCGAATTATTGCCAAGGCTCGCGGCGATGCCGCCCTGCGCCGCCACGGTGTGGCTGCGGGTCGGGAACAGCTTGGTGATGCAGGCGGTCTTGAGGCCGGCCTCCGCGCTGCCCATGGTGGCGCGCAGGCCCGAACCGCCCGCCCCCACCACGACCGTGTCGTAGCTATGGTCGATGATCTTGTAGGCGTCGCTCATTATGACTTCACCATTCCCGCAAAGGCGATCTTGGCGATCGCGAAGATGCCGGCGGCCGCGCCACCGATCGCGTAGAAGTTGAGGAGGAGGATGCAGAGGAAGTTGAGGCCCTTGTCGTGGACATAATCCTCAAGCATGACCTGCATGCCCAGCCGCAGATGATAGAAGATGCTGACCAGCATCAGCATCATCGGCACCGCCACCAGCGGATTGGCGATCCAGCCGGTGACGCTCTGAAAATCCAGCCCCGGCAGCGTCATCAGGTTGAAGAGCAGCCACAGCACCAGCAGCAGGTTGCCCGCCGCCGTATAACGCTGCGCCAGCCAGTGATGGGCGCCATGCCTGGCCGAACCCAGGCCGCGAACGCGACCGATTCCAGTTCCCGAACCCATCAGAAGGCCTTTCCGAAAATATAGAGCCAGAAGCCAAGGGTCAGCAGCGACGAGAAGAGAAAGGTCGCCAGCGCCCAGCGCTTGTTGGTCCGCAGTTCATAGCCCGCGCCCATGTCGAGGACGAAGTGGCGCAGACCCGAGCACATATGCTGAAAGAAGAACCAGCTCAGCCCGATCATGACCAAATAGCCGATCGGCGAAGTCGCGCAGGTGAGGAAGGTCGCATAGGCGTCCGGCCCCATGGCGGCGGCCATCAGCCACCAGACCAGACCCAGCGCACCCGCGGTCGCGAGGCCATTGCCGGTTACGCGGTGGATGATGGAAACCGCCATGTGCGGGCCCCATTTCCATATCGTCAAGTGCGGCGAGAGCGGCCGGCTGGAGGATCGCGCCATGTCTACCCTTGTCCCTGATGCTTTTTCATAGAGTCCCGTCCCCTTAGGAGCGAACGCGCACAAGGGCAAGACGGCCGCAAAATCCATGGCCCCGCCCCCAGTGGAGCGAATGTGACATGTGTGTCCCCCCTTACGACCGGGCTCGCGCTCAAATGTCACCTTCAAAGGCTCCACTAGGATCACAGAATTGCTAGTGGTCCTTGAGATTCCGACATTTGCTCCTCCTCGTGCGGCGAAGGGTAGCGAATGTCGGATTCGGACCACTAGGCTAAGGATGGATTAACCAACGCCTGATAGGAGAAGCGCCAAAGGTTCGCGTCAAACCGAGGGGCACCCACTCAACATGAACTCCGCCGAGAAAAGCTGGATCGTGACCGAGGCCAATCTGGCCGCGCTCGATCTGACCAAGAGCGTCACGTCCGAAGCGCGGGAAATCCACGATCTGGTCGGTGACGCGCTGGTCCGCGCCGCCACCGCCTTCTTCAACATCTATGCCGACGAAGCGGACCTGCGCACCAAGCTGACGCCGGAGACGCAGCAGCGGATCGAGGCGGAATGCCTGCGCTATGTGCAGGAACAGCTGGGCGATTTCGCCGGCGGCGAGTGGATCAGGATGGCGAGCGATTTCGTCCGCCATGCCCGCAAACATGATATTTCGGGCGAAGCGGTGCTGAAGGCCGTGACCGCGTCCAATGAGGCGATCGCCGACCTTGTGTGCGACCATTGCTGGGACGACCGGCCGCGCTGCCAAAGGCTGCTGCGCACCGTCATCCGCATCTCCTCCCTCGACGTCGGAGTGATGACCCATGTCCTGTCGGTCGATGCGGCCGAAGCCAAGCGGGTGGAACGGCTGCATTTCGGATCGCTGCTGGAACAGCGGATCGTCGGCGAGATCGACAATGCGTCGCAGCTGGGCGAATCGCTGCGCGAACAGGCCAAGGACGCGTCCGCCGCCACGCGCGGCATGTTGGGCAAGGCGTCGGAAGTCGCCGCCGCCGCCGAACAATCCGCGCTCGCCATGCGGGAAGCGGCGCGCACCTCCGCCGGGCTGATCCGCGCTATCGAAGACGCGCGCACCGAAGTGGAAAGCGCCGCCGAGGTCGCCCGCCGCGCCTCCGCCCAGTCGGGCGACGCGGTGGCCATGTCGGCCACCCTGTCCGAACATGCCAAGTCGATCGAATCGATCCTTGGCTTGATCCGCGACATTGCCGGCCAGACCAACCTGCTCGCGCTCAACGCCACGATCGAGGCGGCGCGCGCGGGGGACGCCGGGCGCGGCTTTGCCGTCGTTGCGCAGGAGGTAAAGAGCCTCGCCAACCAGACCGCGCGGGCGACCGACGAAATTGCCGGGCGCATTGCCGACATCCAGGCATCGACTCGCCAGTCGGTCGAAACCAACGAGCGTATCCGCGACACGGTGGGCGAAGTGCAGGCCAGCGCCGAACGCATCCGCCACGCCATGGACGCGCAGGCGCAGACCGTCACCATGATCACCGCCGCCGTCGATGAAACCGCGCTGGCGGCCGACTCCATGTCCTCCACCATCTCCGCCATCCGGCAGGATACCGAAGTGGTGGCGTCGGAGATCGACCAGCTGGAGCGCGGCTTCATGAGCGTGGAGGGCAAGCTTGCCAGCCTGCGCCATGCCTCTTCCGACTTCGGCCGGAAGGTCGGCTGACGTCCTTCAAGGATACGCGCGCCCGCCGTGCCGCACAGCCTGGCGAGCGCCCGCTTCCCCTTGCCCGCGCGCTCGGCTAAGGGCGGCGGCATGACCGATGCCGTTGCCCCCGCCGCTCAGAGCGGGCCAGCCAGCCCGAGCCAGAGCTGGAAAGTCACCCTGCCCTGCACCCGCGCCGAAGCCGAGGCGCTCGACGGCGAGATCGCCGCTTTCGCGCTGATGGACCAGCCGCCGGTGCTGATGACCAGCGAAGCCGCGCCCGACGATGAGGATCGCTGGCAGCTCGACGCCTATTTCGAGGGCAAGCCGAGCGCCGCCGCGATCAAGCTGCTGCGCGCGCTGGTGCCCAGCGCCGCCGC
>DAMDPH010000060.1:16997-17404 GCA_032082785.1 Sphingobium sp.
GATCGAGCCGCTGCCCGATGAGGATTGGGTGACGATGAGCCAGCAGGGGCTGGAGGCCGTAACCGCCGGCCGCTTCCACATCCGCAATCTGGCGAGCGATGAGGAACGGCCCGGCCATGTCAATTTCCTGATCGAGGCGAGTCGCGCCTTTGGCACCGGCCAGCATGAAACGACCGCCGGATGCCTGCTGATGCTCGACCGGATGCGGCGCGTGGGCATGCGGTTCAACAATGTCGCGGACATCGGCACCGGCACCGGGCTGCTCGCCTTTGCGGCGCTGCACCTGTGGCCGCGCGCCTATGCCATTGCGTCGGACATCGACCCGGTTGCAGTCGAGATCAGCCGCGACAATGCGCTGGCGAACGGCGTGCGGCTGGGCGGCGGCGCGGGCGCGCTGGCGCTGGTGA
>DAMDPH010000061.1:0-17338 GCA_032082785.1 Sphingobium sp.
ATGGCTGGATTCTTGCCGGGCCGCAGGGCGTCGGCAAGGCGAGCTTTGCCCGCGCGCTGGCGCTGCGGCTGCTGGCGGAGGCGGCGGGGCCGCCCATCGCCGCCGAGGGCCTGTCGGTGCCCGAGGATCATCCGATCCGCCGCCTGATCGAGGCGGCCGCCCATCCCGACTATGCCCTGTTGTCGCCGATCGAGAAGGATGGCGTCACCGCCCGCAATATCAGCGTCGATCAGGTGCGCGGGCTGCAACGGCTGGTGCAGTCCGCGCCCTCGCTCTCGTCGCGGCGCATCATCGTCATCGACAGCGCCGACGATCTGGAGCGGGGCGCGGCCAATGCCCTGCTCAAGACGCTGGAGGAGCCACCCGCCGGGTTGCTCTTCCTGCTGGTGAGCCATGCGCCCGCGCGGCTGCTGCCGACCATCCGCTCGCGCTGCCGGACGCTGCGCTTCGATCCACTGGCGAGTGCCGACATGGAAAAGGTGCTGCGCCGCGCCCAGCCCGACCTGTCGACGGCGGAGATGGCGGCGCTGCTGCGCGCGGGCGACGGATCGCCGGGGCAGGCGCTGCGCTATGCCGGACTGTCGCTCGCGGAACTGGAGGATGCTTTGCGCAGCATTGCAGCGGATGGCGACCCGGGCAACCGGCGGCGGCTGGCGCTGGCGAAGAGCCTGGCGCTCAAATCCGCCCGGCCGCGCTATGAGGCGTTTCTGGAGCGCGCGCCCGCTTTCCTGGCGGAGGCGGCGCGCTATCGGCAGGGGCCGGCGCTGGGTGCGGCGCTGGATCATTGGCAGGCGGCGCGCGATCTGGCGGGCGGGGCGATCATCCTCTCGCTCGATCCGGCATCGGTGGTGTTCGAACTGTCGGGCCATGTCGCCGCGCTGGCCGACGCACCGGCCTGAAAAGCGGCTTTGCGGCGGCCCGAACAGCCGCTAGGGAGACGCCATGTCTCAGCCTTTCACCATCACCACCGCCATCTCCTATCCGAACGGCCGCCCGCATATCGGCCATGCCTATGAGGTGATCGCCACCGATGCGATCGCCCGGTTCCAGCGGATGATGGGACGCGATGTCTTCTTTCAGACCGGCACCGACGAACATGGGCTGAAAATGGCGCAGACCGCGCGTGGCCGCGACATGGAGCCGCGCGCGCTGGCAGATGAAATGTCGTCCTATTTCAAGGCGATGAACGACGGGCTGAATATCAGCTATGATCGCTTCATCCGCACCAGCGAGCCCGATCATCACCGCGCCAGCCAAGCCATCTGGCAGGCGATGGAGGCCAATGGCGACCTCTATCTCGGCCGCTATGAAGGCTGGTATTCCGTCCGCGACGAAGCCTTTTACGACGAGAAGGAGCTGGTCGACGGGGAAGGGGGGCAGAAGCTCTCCCCGCAGGGCACGCCGGTCGAATGGACGGTCGAGGAAAGCTGGTTCTTCCGCCTGTCGGCCTATCAACAGAAGCTGCTCGATCTTTACAACGGCCAGCCCGACTTCATCCAGCCCGAGAGCCGGCGCAACGAGATCATGCGCTTCGTCGAAGGCGGCCTGTCTGACCTCAGCGTCTCGCGCACCAGCTTCGACTGGGGGGTGAAGGTGCCCGGCAGCGACGGCCATGTCATGTATGTTTGGGTCGACGCGCTGACCAATTATCTGACCGGCTGCGGCTATCCCGACGATGCGGATCGGATGGCGCGCTACTGGACGCAGGGCGGCGATATCACCCATATTATCGGCAAGGATATCGTGCGTTTTCATGCCGTTTACTGGCCGGCTTTCCTGATGAGTGCGAAGCTGCCGCTGCCCGCGCGGGTGTTCGGTCACGGCTTTCTGCTCAACCGGGGCGAGAAAATGTCCAAGTCGCTCGGCAATGTCGCCGATCCGATGGCGCTGGCCGACCGCTTCGGCATCGACCAGCTGCGCTATTTCCTGCTGTCCGAAGTCACCTTCGGCAATGACGGCAGCTATAGCGCGGAGGCCATCGTCGCCCGCGCCAACAGCGATCTCGCCAACAGCTTCGGCAACCTCGCGCAGCGGACGCTGAGCTTCATTGCCAAAAATCTGGAGGGCCGCCTGCCCGAGCCGGCTCCGCAGCAGGTCGATAGCGAGCTGCTGGAGAGCATCGGCACGGCGGCCACCGCGTTCGAAGGCGCGATGGCGGACCTCGCCCCCTCGACCGCGATCGAGGCGTGGATGCGCGCCGTGTTTGCCTGCAACGCCTATATCGACGCGCAGGCGCCCTGGGCCTTGCGCAAGACCGATCCGGCGCGGATGGAGGCGGTGCTGGCGACGCTTTATGCCGCCATCGGCCGACTGGCGATCATGATCCAGCCTGTGATCCCGGCAAGCGCCGCCGCGCTGCTCGACCAGATGGGGGTTCCGGCCGAGGCGCGCCGCTACGACCGTCTGGGCGATGACTGGTTCGCGGCGCTGCGCCAGAGCGGCTTCACCCTCAGCCCGCCCAAGCCGCTCTTTCCCCGGCTCGAACTGACGGAGGTGGACGGCTGAGCCATGTTCGTCGATAGCCATTGCCATTTGAACTATAAGGGTCTGGTCGAGGAGCAGGATCAGGTGCTGACCCGCGCCCGCGACGCCGGCGTCGCCACCATGCTCAACATCGCCACGCGCGAGCGGGAATGGGACGATGTGCTGGGCACCGCCCTGCGCGAGCCGGACGTATGGGCGACGGTCGGCATCCATCCGCATGAGGCGGACGAGCATCCCCATATCGACACCGCCAAGCTGGTCGAGCGCGCGGCGCATCCGCGCGTCGTCGGCATCGGTGAGACGGGGCTGGATTATTATTACGACCATAGCGACCGGGAGCGGCAGCAGAAAAGCTTTCGCGCCCATATCGTCGCCTGCCGCGAAACCGGCCTGCCGCTGATCGTCCACACCCGCGACGCGGAGGAGGATACGCTGGCCATCCTGCGCGACGAGATGGGGAAGGGGGCCTATGGCGGCGTCATCCACTGTTTCACCGCCAGCGGCGCCTTTGCCGATGCGGCGATGGAACTGGGCTTCTACATCAGCATTTCGGGCATCGTGACGTTCAAGAACGCCCGCGATTTGCAGGAGACGGCGGCGCGCCTGCCGATCGAGCGGCTGCTGATCGAAACCGACAGCCCCTTCCTGGCGCCGGTGCCCCATCGCGGCAAGCCGTGCGAGCCGGCCTTTGTCGCAGACACCGCCCGCTTCCTCGCCGATCTGCGCGGCGAGAGCGTGGACGCGCTGGCGGCGGCGACCACCGCCAATTTTCACACCCTCTTTTCGAAGGTCGCGGCGGCGGCATGAGCCTGACGCTGACGATCCTGGGCTGCGGGACATCGTCCGGCGTGCCCCGGATCGGCAATGACTGGGGCCGTTGCGATCCGCTGGAGCCGAAGAACCGGCGCAGCCGCGTTTCCATCCTGGTGGAAAGCCCGACCACCCGCCTGCTGATCGACACCACGCCCGACATGCGCGGGCAGTTGCTGGCGGCGGACGTGATCGACATCGACGCGATTTTGTGGACGCATGATCATGCCGATCATTGCCATGGCATCGACGATGTGCGGCAGCTCTTCCACCATCGCGGCCAGCCCGTTCCCGGCCATGCCCGCGCCCAGACACTCAGGGTGATGCGCGAGCGCTTCGCCTATGTATTCGAGGGGCGCGGCGGCTATCCCGCGACGGTGGAGGCGCATGACCTGCCCGATCGGCTGCGGATCGGCGACATCGACATCGCCTGCGTCGATCAGCCGCACGGCGCCATCTACTCCACCGGCTTCCGCTTCACATATGCTGGCCGGTCCATCGGCTATGCCACGGATTTTCATGTCGTTACGCCTGAGATGCTGGTGCTGTACCGCGATCTCGACATCTGGGTCGCCGACGCCCTGCGCGAAACCCCGCACCCGAGCCACGCCCATCTGTCGCTGACGCTGGAGGCGGTGGCGACGCTGCGCCCCGGCTGCACGCTGCTGACGCATATGGACCATAGTATGGACTATGCGACGCTGCGGCGGACATTGCCCACGGGGGTGGAGCCGGCCTATGACGGCATGGTCGTGCAACTCGCGACCGGGCAGGGGGACGGATGAACGGGATGGACCAGGCGGCATCGACCATATGGTATATATTGGCGATGGTCCTGGTCGGATCGGCGCTGCTCTCGCGCCGGCTGCCGATGGGCGCGATGCTGCGGATGGCGCTGATATGGGTGGCGATCTTCATCCTGCTGCTGGGGCTGTTCACGCTGGCGGAGCGGTCGGGCTTCTTCCGGAACCAGTTCGGCAGCGATAACGGCACGGCGATGGAGCAGGGCGGTCCCGCCCATGTGCCGCCGGCCCGGTCCGAAGGCCAGTCGCTGCATATTCCGGTGGCGCCCGATGGCCATTATTGGGTCGAGGGCAGCCTGAACGGCACCAAGGCCCGTTTCCTGATCGACAGCGGCGCAACCTTTACCGCGCTCAGCGAAGAGACGGCCCGCGCGGCCGGGCTGAACTTCACGCTGGGCGAGCCGGGCGTCATCATGTCGACCGCCAATGGCGATGTGGAAGCGCGCCGGTCGAGCGTTGCGACGCTCGCCATCGGGCCGATCCAGACAAGTGATCTCGACGTGGTCGTCTCGCCCGCCTTCGGCGAGGTCAATGTGATCGGCATGAACCTGCTCTCGCGCCTCGATAGCTGGGGCGTGCGCAACGGACAGATGGTGCTGACGCCATGACGTCACGGCCCCATGACGCCATGACGCCGGCCAGTCCGCCCAGCCAGCGCGAGCGGCTCAAGGCCATTATCGGCGGCTCCACCGGCAATCTGGTCGAATGGTATGACTGGTATGCCTATGCCGCCTTCACCCTCTATTTCGCGCCCCATTTCTTCCCGAGCGAGGATCGCACCGCGCAATTGCTGAGCGCGGCGGGCATTTTCGCCGTGGGCTTCCTGATGCGGCCGATCGGCGCCTGGCTGATGGGCATCTATGCCGATCGCCATGGGCGCAAGAGCGGCCTGACCCTGTCGGTAACGCTGATGTGCGCCGGGTCGCTGCTGATCGCGATCACGCCGGGTTATGAGACGATAGGGGTAGGGGCGCCGCTGCTGCTGGTTCTGGCGCGGCTGATGCAGGGGCTGTCGATCGGTGGCGAATATGGCGCGAGCGCGACCTATCTGTCGGAAATGGCTGGCAAGGCGCGGCGCGGCTTTTTCTCCAGCTTTCAATATGTGACGCTGATCGCCGGCCAGCTGGTGGCGATTTGCGTGCTGCTGATCCTGCAGGCGGTGCTGAGCGAAGCGCAGCTCGACGCCTGGGGATGGCGCATTCCTTTCTTCATCGGCGGCGTGCTGGCGATCATCGTCTTCTGGCTGCGGCGCGGGCTGACCGAGACGCAGAGCTTTGCGGTGGCCAAGGCGCAGGGCGCGCCGCGATCGGGCTTTGTCGAGCTGGTGACGCGCCACCCGCGCGAAACGCTGACGGTGATGCTGCTGACCGCCGGCGGCACCATCGCTTTTTATGCCTATTCCATCTACATGCAAAAATTCCTGGTGAATACCAGCGGGTTGAGCCGCGAACTTGCGTCGCAGATCAATGCGGTGACGCTGTTCCTCTTCATGCTGCTGCAACCGCTGGCGGGCGCCTTCTCCGACCGGGTCGGGCGCAAGCCGCTGATGGTCGGCTTTGGCGTGCTGGGGATGCTCTGCACCTATCCGATCTTCTCGACGCTGGCGACGACGCGCGATCCGCTGACCGCCGGGCTGCTGGTGATGGCGGGGCTGATCATCGTCACCGGCTATACGTCGATCAATGCGGTAGTGAAGGCGGAGCTTTTCCCGGCGCATATCCGCGCGCTGGGCGTGGCGCTGCCTTATGCGCTGGCCAACACGCTGTTCGGCGGGACGGCCGAGTTCGTCGCGCTGTGGTTCAAGCAGGCCGGGATGGAGCAGGCTTTCTACATCTATGTCACGCTGATGATCGGCATATCGCTGATCGTCTATATCCGCATGAAAGATACCAAGGCGCACAGCCTGATCCGGGAGGATTGAGCGCTTAACTGCTACAGGGGTGAGACAGGTGAAAGCCTATCGCGCAGCAGCAGTGTTTTAACATAATCCTTATTATCGGACTTATAGTTGCTAGAGCGGCCGGCGGCTTTTCCGCACCCTCTGGTCACTCTCCCGCAAAGCCTTTATCGCTCACAAGCCTTTTGCAAATGGGATCGAACATAACATGCCTGACACTGCCAGTCCCGCCGACATCATGCCGCTGGCCGAGGTGATGGCGCGGCTGCGGGATCCGCAGTCGGGCTGCCCCTGGGATATCGAGCAGGATTTCGCCAGCATCGCGCCCTATACGATCGAGGAAGCCTATGAGGTCGCCGACGCGATCGAGCGCGGCGATGTCGGCGAGTTGCGCGACGAGCTGGGCGATCTGCTGCTTCAGGTCGTCTTCCACAGCCGGATCGCCGAGCAAGCTGGCCATTTCAGCCTACAGGACGTCATCGACGGCATCAGCGACAAGATGATCCGCCGCCATCCGCATATCTTTGGCGAAGGCACGCGGCGCAAGGACGGCCATGCCCAATGGGAACAGATCAAGGCCGCCGAGCGGGCCGAGAAAAAGGCCGATGCCAGCGCGCTGGCCGGTGTCGCCCTCGCCCTGCCCGCGCTGCTGCGCGCCGAGAAATTGCAGAAGCGCGCGGCGCGCACCGGCTTCGACTGGCCCGACCTTCACGGCGTATGCGCCAAAGTCGAGGAAGAGCTGGACGAAGTGCGCCGCGCCGAGGATCAGACGGAGCGTGAGGAAGAGATTGGCGACCTGCTTTTCGCCGTCACGAACCTCGCACGGCATCTGAAGATCGACCCGGAAGTGGCTCTGCGCAAAGCGAACAGCAAGTTCGAGCGGCGGTTCCGCGACATGGAGGCGCAGGCCGGCGACACCTTCACCGACCTCACACTCGATGCGAAGGAGGAATTGTGGCAGCAGGCCAAGCAGCGGGAGAAAGCGGCGTGAGCGGCGTCACGCCGATGGGTGACGCGATCATCCGTCCCGCCACCGCCGCCGATCATGACGCGATCTGGGCGATATTGGAGCCGGTGATCCGCGCCGGCGAGACGCTGGCGGTGCCGCGCGATCTCAGCCGGGCCGATACGCTGGCGCTCTGGTTCTCGGCCGACAGGACGGTGCGCGTGCTGGAGGAGGATGGCGCGCTGCTCGGCATTTTCTACATCCGCCCCAATCAGCCGGGCGGCGGCGCGCATGTCGCCAATGCGGGCTATGTCACCGCCGGCCACGCCTCCGGGCGCGGCGTAGCGCGGCGCATGTGCGCGGCCTCGCTCGATCTGGCGCGCGCCATGGGCTTTCGCGCCATGCAGTATAATTTCGTTATCGCCAGCAACAGCCGCGCGGTGGCGCTATGGGAATCGATGGGCTTTGCCATTCTCGCCCGGCTGCCTGAAGCCTTCGCCCATCCGCGCGGCGACTATGTCGATGCGCTGCTGATGTTCCGCCGGCTATAGGCTCGGGCGCCGGTCAGTCGGCCGGCCCCTCCCCCCGCTCCCGCTTGCTGTAACGGGCGAAGGCGGCGTCGGACAGGCGGACCTCGATCCGGGTCTGCTCCTCCTCGGCATGGGTCGACAGCACCTCGCCATGTTCGTGCAGCCAGGCGAGCGCCGCGCCTTCGGCCACCGGCACGCGCAGCACATAGACTTTGGCGCCATTGGTCATGCGGTCGCTGATCGCGCGCTGGAGCTGCTCCACCCCCTCGCCCGTCAGCGCCGACAGGATCACCACATCGTCATGACGCGCGGCGGCTTCGCGCAGGCGCGCGGCATCCTCTTCCTCGACCAGGTCGAGCTTGTTCCAGGCTTCGATGATCGGCGGCGGCGCGGGTGCGTCGTCGGGCCGGTCAAGCGCCGCCTCCCCCGCCACGCCCAACTCGCCCAGCACATCCAGCACATCGGCGCGCTGCGCCTCGCTGTCGGCATGGGCGATGTCGCGGACATGGACGATGACGTCGGCCGACAACACTTCCTCCAGCGTCGCGCGGAAAGCGGCGATCAACTGCGTCGGCAGGTCGGAGACGAAGCCCACCGTGTCCGACAGGATCGCCTTGTCGAGGCCGGGCAGTGAAATCTGCCGCATGGTGGGATCGAGCGTCGCGAACAGCAGATCCTCGGCCATGACATGCGCGCCGGTCAGCCGGTTGAACAGCGTCGACTTGCCGGCATTGGTATAGCCCACCAGCGCAATCACCGGCCAGGGCGCGCGCTGACGCCGGGCGCGGTGCAGGCCACGGGTGCGCGTCACCTGATCCAGCTCGCGACGGATCTTGGCCATGCGGTCCCGGATCATGCGCCGGTCCGCCTCGATCTGGGTTTCGCCCGGACCGCCGAGAAAGCCGAAGCCGCCGCGCTGCCGCTCAAGGTGGGTCCAGCTGCGCACCAGACGCCCGGCCTGATAATCGAGATGCGCCAGCTCCACCTGCAACCGCCCCTCATTGGTGGCGGCGCGCTCGCCGAAAATTTCCAGGATCAGGCCGGTGCGGTCGATCACCTTGATCTCGCAGGCTTTTTCCAGATTGCTCTGCTGCACCGGCGACAGCGCATTGTCGACGATCACCAGTTCGGCCTCTTCCTGCCGGGCGAGCGTCGCGATCTGGTCGACCTGACCGCTGCCGAACAGGGTGGCGGGCTTGCGGTCGCGGACGCGGAAACTCTGCACTGCGCGCACGTCGATGCCGATGGCGAGCGCCAGTCCGCGCGCTTCCTCAAGCCGCGCGTCGCTGTCGCGCCGGTCGCCGCCATGGGTTTCGGCATGCACCACCACGGCGCGGGCGCCGCGGGCCACTTCATCTTCGGAATCGCGGTTGAATACGGCCATGCAGGGACAACGCCTCAAAAAGGATCATGCTCCTGCGCCGTCCGGGCGGCCCCTCTCAAAAGGAGCCGCCGGGGCGCAGGAGCATCGATAAGTCAGCCGACGCAGCGCGCCGGTTCAGGGTCGGACAAGCGGACGATCAATCGTCCTGCTCATTCTCGCCGGTCAGGTCCAGCGCGTGGAGCGGCTGCACGGTGGAGATCGCATGTTTATAGACCAGCTGCACCATGCCGTCGCGCTCCAGCAGCATGCAGAACAGGTCAAAGGCGGCGATTTCGCCTTGCAGCATGACGCCATTGACCAGGAACATCGTCACCGGGCTGCCCGACTTGCGCACGGCGCTCAGGAAAATCTCCTGCAACAGGCGGGGCTTGCCGTTGCCGTCGCTGGATTTGCGCAGGTCGGTCAGGTCCATCGACTGGGCCGGCATCACCGTGGAGATGGCATGCTTGTAGACCAGCTGCGACTGACCGTCGCGGCGCAGCAGCACGGAAAAATTGTCGAACCAGGTGATGATGCCCTGCAGCTTCACGCCCTTGACCAGGAACATGGTCACGGGGGTCTTGCTCTTGCGCAGGCTGTTGAGGAAAATATCCTGTAGGTTGTTTACTTTATCGGCCATGTCTTCGCAGGTCCCTTATTGGCGGGACGTTACCCGCTCTCGCACTCCTGGGCAGAGTGTCTTGCCTGCCCCCGCCAGTCGAGGGCTTTGCCATGCTATCGCAATTGCGAAGGGAGGTCCATGGCCGATGCGGGGCGCGTCGCCTCGCGCCACCGCATCGGCCCATGCCCCTATTCCTTGCCTTCGGTAATGCCGAGCAGCTTGAGTTTGCGGTGCAGCGCCGACCGCTCCATGCCGATGAAGGTCGCCGTGCGCGAGATATTGCCGGAGAAACGGCGGATCTGGATGCGCAGATATTCCCGCTCGAAACTCTCGCGCGCCTCGCGCAGCGGCGCGCCCATGATGGCGGACTGGCCGATCCCCTCACCACCGCCGCCGCTGGTGAGTTCGGCGGGCAGCATGTCCAGCTCGATCCGGCCGATCCGGTCGCCCGGCGCCAGGATCATCGTCCGCTCGATAACATTGCGCAGCTGACGGACATTGCCCGGCCATTCATTGGCCTGCAAGGCGGCCATGGCGTCGCTGGCGATTTCGGGCGCGGGCACGCGGCGGTCGGCGGCGAAGCGGGCAAGATAATGTTCGACCAGCGGCGGAATATCGTCGCGCCGCTCCGACAGCGGCGGGATCGCCAGCGGCACGACGTTGAGGCGGTAGAACAGATCCTCGCGGAAACGCCGCTCCTCAATCTCGGTGGCAAGATCGCGCGCGGTTGAGGAGATGACGCGCACATCCACCTTCACCTGCCGCTGGCCGCCGACGCGGGTGAAGCTCTGGTCGGTGAGGACGCGCAGGATCTTGCCCTGCGTCGTCAGCGGCATGTCGGCAATCTCGTCGAGATAGAGCGTGCCGCCATGCGCCTGTTCCAGGAAGCCGGGGCGCGCAAGGCCGCTCTGATCCTCCAGCCCGAACAGCTCCTCTTCCACCCGATCCGGATCCATGCGCGCGGCGGCGACGATGATGAAGGGCGCGTCGGCGCGGCCGCTCCAGCTATGGAGCATCCGCGCGGCGACTTCCTTGCCGACGCCGGCCGGGCCGGAGATCAGCACGCGGCTGCCGGTGCCCGCGACTTTCTTGATGGTGGCGCGCACGCCATTGATCGACGCCGACGTGCCGGTCAGCTCGTCATCCTGGCCGAAGCGGGCGCGCAGCACCTGATTTTCGCGCCGCAGCCGCTCCGTCTCGGTCGCGCGGGCGACGAGGTGGAGCAGCCGGTCGGCCTCGAACGGCTTTTCGATGAAGTCGGCCGCGCCCTTGCGGATGGCGGCGACGGCGGTGTCGATATTGCCATGGCCCGAAATCATCAGAACCGGGATGGTCGCATCGCGTCGCTTGATCTCGTCCAGCAGGTCCAGCCCGTCGATCCGCGACCCCTGCAACCAGACGTCGAGCAGCACCAGCGAAGGCCGGCGCGCGTCCAGCGCCTCGATCGCGCTGTCGCTGTTGGCGGCGGTGCGGGTCGTAAACCCTTCATCCTCCAGCACGCCCGCGACCAGATCGCGAATATCCTCTTCATCGTCGACTATCAGAATATCAAGCGCCATTGGCCGTCACTTTTCCTCTGGGCGCCGCGCCGAGCGGCCCCTCTTCCAATTTATCGAGCGCAGCGGCCGGGAAGCGTAACGTCACGCACGCCCCCCCGCCTTCGGCATCGTCGAAGCGGATTTCGCCCATATGCTCCTCGACGATCTTTTTGACGATGGCGAGGCCAAGGCCGGTGCCTTTGGTGCGCGTCGTCATATAGGGTTCGATGATGCGGTCGCGTTCGGGCGGCAGGCCGATGCCATCGTCCTGCACCTCGATCAGCAGGTCGCCGCCGTCGCGCGCCACATGCATGCGCACATGGCCGCGCAGCGCGCCTTCCTGCGGCTGTGGCTTCGGCTCGATCGCCTCGACCGCATTTTTCACGATATTGGTGAGCGCCTGCCCCAGCTGCCGCCGGTCGCAGACAAGCTCGACATCCTCCGCCGCGCTGTCGAAGGTGAAGCGGATGTCGGGATGCGCGACCTCGTGCAGGAACAGGGCGTGGCGCGCAATGTCGCCGACCGCCTCGCGCCGGAACACAGGCTTGGGCATGCGCGCGAAGGAGGAGAATTCATCGACGATCCGGCGCAGGTCGCCCACCTGACGCACGATGGTGCCGGTCAGCCGGGTGAAGGTCGGGCGGTCGCTGCTGATTTCCTCGGCATAGCGGCGCTGCAACCGTTCGGCGGCCAGCTGGATCGGGGTCAGCGGATTCTTGATCTCATGCGCGATGCGGCGGGCGACATCGGACCAGGCGGCGCGGCGCTGGTCGGATAGCTGCTGGGTGATGTCGTCGAAGGTCAGGATCTGGCTCGACGCATCCTCCGACAGCTTCACCGCCAGCGTCCGCACATCGCCATGGGCGCGCACCTGCACGATGCTGGCATCTTCGCCCGACGCCGCCATTTCCGCCAGTTCAGGCGACAGGTCGTGCAGCGGGCGGCCGACCGGATCGTCCCCCTCCTGCGCAAGGATGGCGGCGGCCGAGCTGTTGAGCAGCTGGATCACGCCGTCGCGGTTCACCGACAGCACGCCGGCGCTAACCCCCGACAGGATCGCCTCGATAAAGGCGCGGCGCTCGTCCAGCTGGCCGTTGGCGGCGACCAGCGCGCCGGTCTGCGCCTCCAGCCGCTGCGTCATGCGGTTGAAGGCGGTGGCCAGCGTGCCGATCTCGTCCCGGCTCAGCGGGCTGGTGACGCGCGCCGACAGGTCGCCGGCGGTGACGCGCCGCGCCGCCCGCACCAGTTCATTGACCGGCCGCACCATCCAGTCGGCCACCGCCAGCGCGATATAGACGGCAATGCCCACCAGCAGCAGCGACCCCACGAACAGGGCGATGTTGAAGCGTAACTGCAAGGCGCGCGACTGGGCTGCGAACAGCTCATAATCGGCGATGACCTTCTGCGCCCGCTCGACATTGCTGAAGGACCAGCTGTCGGCGCCGCGCGTGGCGAAGAGATAGACCTTCGAGTCGGGGTAGAGCAAAGTCACCGCCTCGATCTGGTTGGGCTTGGCCTGCACGACCACCGTCTCCCCGGCGTCGAGCCGTTCCACCACTTTGGGCGTCAGCAATTCCGCCGCGGGGCGATCATCCGGGTTCACGGTCGCGGCGGTGCGGGCGATGCCGTCCTCGCCAATCTCGATGATCGCGGCGCGGTTCAGCTTGCGCGTCACCACCTGATAGATGAAGCCCTCGGCAAAGCGCGGGCTGGAGACTTTGGACTGGCCCAGATAATCGCGCAGGTCGCCGGCCATGGTGACGGTTTCGTCCCGCACCTCGCGCAGATTCTGCTCATAATAGCCGCGCGCCAGATCGCTGGCATTTTGCAGCATCCCGCGCGCGCTGTCCGAGAACCAGAATTGCACGCCATATTGGAACAGCAGCGACGCGAAGATCACCACCAGCAGCATCGGCACGCTGGCGACGATGGAGAAGATCGCGACCAGCCGCACGTGCAGCTGCCCGTCGCTGCCGATGGCCGATTGCGCCGCGCGCCGCTTCGCCACGCGCCGGCCCAGCAGCATCAGCAGCGCGATGCAGGGCACCAGATTGACCACCAGCAACAGCGCCACGATCGGCGGCGTCAGCAGCGTATAGGATTGGCCATGGCCCGAAAGCAGATGATAGGTCAGGCCAGCGACGGCCAGAAACAGGGTAAGCGTCACCCCCTCCACAACCGCCGCGAGACGGCCGTTGCGCAGGAATGGCGGAAGTCGCCGCATCCAAGCCGATCCCCGGCGGGGAAGTGTCGCCGCGCTGGTCATCGTGGCGTCGTTACAACAAGCCCGTGCCCATTCAAACACAGTATTTCATCAGACCGTGTCGATTAAGCACGATGCGCCGTCTTTTCGCGCCGCGCCGAAGGCTGCGCCTCAGTCGGCAAGGCGCAGTTGCAGCGGATCGAGCCCATAATCGGTGAGCTTCTTGCGCAGCGTGTTGCGGTTGATGCCCAGCAGCCCGGCGGCGCGGATCTGGTTGCCATCGACGCTCGCCAGCACTTCCTGCAACAGCGCAGGCTCGACCAGCGCCAGCAGCTCCTCATGCAAGGCGCGGCTGACCGGCGCCGCGCCGACACCCAGCTGCCGCCGGGTCCAGTCGCGCACCGCCGCCGCCAGCTGCTCGGCCGGCGCGCCATGATCGGCCGGAACCGCGTCGAGCGGCAGCACCGACCGCAGCATGTCGGCGGCGATCACATTTTCCCGGCTCAGCACCGCGAGCCGCTGCATGATATTCTGCAACTCGCGGACATTGCCCGGCCAGTGATAGGCCATGAGCAGCTGCGCCGCCTCGTCGGACAAGGTCTTGCGCGGCAGCCCTTCCTGCGCGGCGCGCTCAAGGAAATGCCGGGCCAGCAGCACGACATCCTCCTGCCTTTCGTGCAGCGCCGGCAGGCTGATCGGCACGACATTGAGCCGGTAATAAAGATCCTGCCGGAAGCGGTTTTCCTCGATCAGCTGCGGCAGATCCTTGTTGGTGGCGGCGATGATGCGGACATTGACCCGCACCGGCCTGGAGCCGCCCACCGTCGTCACCTCACCCGACTGGAGTACGCGCAGCAGCCGCGTCTGCGCCTCCATCGGCATGTCGCCGATTTCGTCGAGGAAGAGCGTGCCGCCCTGCGCCTGCTCGAACTTGCCGGCAGTGCGGACATGGGCGCCGGTGAAGGCGCCCTTTTCATAACCGAAAAGTTCTGCCTCGATCAGCTCGCGCGGAATGGCGGCCATGTTGATGGGCACGAAGGGTTTCGTTCGCCGCTGGCCGAGGCTGTGGATCGCTTCGGCGACCAGTTCCTTGCCGGTGCCCGATTCGCCCAGCACCAGGATCGACAGGTCGTTCGACAGCACGCGGGCGATGGTGCGATAGACTTCCTGCATCGCCGGCGACCGGCCGACCAGCGGCAAGCCGTCATGGACGATGCCGGCACCCGGCTCCTCGCCCCCTTCCCGCTCCCGCCGGCCCAGCGCATCGGACACGGCGCGGGTCAGTTCGTTTAGGTCGAAGGGCTTGGGCAGATATTCGAACGCGCCTTTCTCGGTCGCGCGGATCGCGGTGTTGAGCGTATTCTGCGCCGACAGGATGATGACGTCGAGATCGGGCTTCGCCTCGATAATCTCCGCCACCCCGTCCAGCCCGTCGCCGTCGGGCAGCATCACATCGGTGATGAGGATGTCGGGCGCGAAACTGTCCATCAGCGCGCTGCGCTCCTGGATCGAGGTCGCGGTCTTCACCTTATGCCCCTGCCGCCGGAGCGCTTCGCCCACCACCACGCAGATGGCGGGATCATCGTCCACGACCAGTATCGTGCCCTTGGCCGTCATCATCCCATTCCCATCGGCAGCATCAGGCGGAAGACCGACTCGCCGGCGTCCCGGTCCCGCGCATATTGGACGAAGCCGTTCATATCGCGCACCAGCTTGTCGACCAGGGCAAGGCCAAGCCCCTGCCCGTCGCGCTTGCCGGTGATGAACGGGTTAAACAGATGGTCGAGAATATGGTCGGGCACGCCCGGCCCATTGTCGATCACCAATATCTCGATCGGCAGCACCGCGCTGCCCTTGCCGTCGCCGACCAGCACCGACACGCCATGGCGAAAGGCGGTCTCGACGCGAATGCAGGGATTTTCGACCTGCTCCAGCGCTTCAGACGCATTCTTAAGCAGGTTGATCATCACCTGCACCAGCGCATCGTCGTTGATCGTGGCGAATGGCAGGGACGGATCGTAATTCTTTGTAATCTTGACGTTTTTTGCAAAGCCTGCGGCGGCGATGCCGGCTGCCCGATCGAGCAGCGGATAGATATTGCCCGGCCGGCATTCCAGCGTGCGGTCGGTGGTGAAATCCTGCATCCGGTCGATCAGCGCGGCGATGCGGTCCACTTCGTTGCAGATCAGCCGGGTAAGCACGGCATCGCGACCTTCGTCTGCCGATTCAAGCAGTTGCGCCGCGCCCCTGATACCCGATAGCGGGTTCTTTATCTCATGGGCAAGGATCGCCGCCGCCCCCATGGCCGAGCGCGCGCCGCCCGACGTGCCGCGCCGCCCGATCTTTCGCGCCTGGCTCTGGGCATGGATCGACACCAGCCGCCAGCCTTCCCGGTCGACGAACGGCGCGATCATCAGATCGACCTCCATCTCCTCGGTGCGGCCGGCATGGACCTTGATGTCATAGGCGGCGATCGGTTGCTTGCTGTGCCAGATGTCGAAGCGGGCGCCCGGCTCGGCGATGCGGATGGTGCGGCCGATATCGCTGCCGACGATGGCCGACCGCGCCATGTTGAGCAGCGTTTCGGCGCGGATATTGGCGTCGGCAATGGCATTGTCGGGCCGCACCAGCAATGTCGCCACCGGCAGCGCGCTCATCTGCTCCGCCAGCGAGGGGCCGTCCTGCTGCTGCGTGGCGAGCGGCGGGACGGACGGCACGGCCAGGCTCATGCGGCCTTGCGCATATCCGCCGGGTCGACCCCGCTGGCGATCAGCGGCTCGTAAAAGGCCGCCAGCATCGCCAGCACCTTCTGCGCGTCGGGTTCCTGATTGACGGCATTGCGGAACTCCGCCGATCCGGTCAGCCCCTTGGTATACCAGCCGATATGCTTGCGAGCCATGTTGACGCCGGTGTGGGTGTCATAATGGTCGAGCATTGCCTTATAATGCTCGATAATCACGCGATATTGTTCTTCCAGCGACGGGTCGGGCAGCCGCTCGCCCCGGCTCAGCCAGGCCATGACCTGCCCGATCAGCCAGGGGCGTCCATAGGCGCCCCGGCCGATCATCACGCCATCGGCGCCGCTCTGCTCCAGCGCCATGTCGGCATCCTCGATCGAGCAGATATCGCCATTGACGATGACCGGCAGGCTGACCGCATCCTTGACCTTGCGCACGAAGGACCAGTCGGCGCTGCCCTTGTACATCTGGCAGCGGGTGCGGCCGTGAACGGTGATGAGCTTCGCACCCAGATCCTCGGCGATGTGGGCGAGTTCCGGCGCGTTGAGGCTGCTATGGTCCCAACCCATGCGCATCTTGACCGTGACGGGGACGTCCACCGCCTCCACCGTCGCCTTGATGAGCGAGGCGGCCAGCGGCAGGTCGCGCATCAGCGCGCTCCCGGCGTCGCCATTCACCACCTTCTTGACCGGGCAGCCCATATTGATGTCGATGATCGCCGCGCCGCGATCCGCGTTGAGCTTCGCCGCTTCCGCCATTTCGGTCGGTGAGCAGCCGGCAAGCTGCATCGACACCGGCTCCTCCACCGGGTGCCAGGCGGCTTTCTGCAAGGACTGGCGCGTCTCGCGGATCATCGCGGCGGTGGCGATCATCTCGGTGACGTTGAGGCCGGAGCCATAGCGGCGCACCAGCGTGCGGAACGGCATGTCCGTCACGCCCGTCATGGGCGCGAGGATGACCGGCATGTCGATATTCACCGAACCAACGGCGATGGGGGAAAGGCTGCGCATAATCTCTGTGGGGGAACTGCCTAAAAAACAGGCAGCCTTTAGCGCAAAAGCGGCCGCGCGGCAAGGCGGAGGCCTGAGCGTCGCGATCAAGCGCCGAGGGAGCCGTGCCCCCCTTCCCGATCCTCCGCCGCTCGGCTATGCGGCGCGGATGACAGCTGGAACGAAGACGGTCGCGCTGCTGGTCGCGGCAGGCCAGGGAAGCCGGGCCGGGCAGGATTGCCCCAAGCAATTCCGTATCATAGCGGGCAAGGCCGTGATCGCCCATGCGGTCGATGCACTGGCCGCCCATGGCGGGATCGACGCCGTCCATATCGTTACCGGCGCCGATCAGCTGGACCGGGCGCGCGATGCGCTGGGCGACCGGTCCATCGCGAGCCTCCTGCCTGGCGGCGAC
>DAMDPH010000062.1:0-17147 GCA_032082785.1 Sphingobium sp.
CCGGCCGCGTTCCTGCCGCCAGTGCCCGCGCGACCGCCGGCATCCTTCCGGCCGCTGCCCGGTCCCCTGTCTGTCGGACCCCTGTCTGTCGGACCCCTGTCGGTCGGACCCCTGTCGGTCGGACCCTTGCCTCCCGGCCCGCCAGGGCGGCGGGGGCCGCCCGGTCCGGTCCGGCGCGGCGGTCCAGATTTTTTCGGCGGTTCCAAACTCTTATTCCTTCATTCTGGCGACTGGCTCACCCCTTGCGACGGGGCACCAGTTATGGGCTGAGCGGTGCCATGCCGGCGCCTATGCGAGAGCCGTCGCTTCGCACGCGGGCAACCCCTTCCGGGGGCAGGGCGTTCCAAAGGGGCATGGCGGAAACAGGGCGGATCGGCAAATGTTTTTCGGATGGGTCAAGGGCGAGGAAAGCAAGACGAAGCGCAAGGCGATCAAGCGCGTGCTGGTGGTCGAGGATGAGCCCCTGGTCGCCTTCGACAATGAATATGTGCTGGAGCAGGCGGGCTATGAGATCGCCGCGACGGTCAACGACTATGCCCATGCCATCGACGTGATAGAGCAGGATGCGGTCGATCTGGTCATCGCCGACGTTGCCCTGCATGGTGACAAGAATGGCATCGACGTTGCCCGCCATGCCAGCGACCGGGGGCTGCCGGTGCTGTTCGTCACCGGCGCCTGCCCCACTCAGGCGAAAGCGCTCGCGGTCGGTTGCCTCGCCAAGCCCTATGCCCCGCGCGACCTCGTCGCCGCAATCGCGGTCATCGATGCGCGGCTGCGCGGGCTCGCTCCGCCGCGCGGGCCGGAGGGGCTTCATCTGTTTCAGGACGCCGCCTGATCGAGGCACCGCTTGCCTCCGCCGCATTTGGCCATATGCTTGTTCGCTAAGGTCGCTTTTTTCGGGGGCAATGCATGACGGACGGACAGGCTGGCAGGATGAGCTGGCTGGGCGCGGTGAAGCCCTATGTGGAAAAGGCACCGCTTGCCGCTTTCTTTCTGGGCGTGTCGTCGGGCTTCCCCTTCGCGATGATCGGCGCGACGCTGACGACGCGGCTGGCGCAGGATGGCATCGACAAGAAGGCAGTTACCGCCTTCTCGCTCGCCTTCCTCGTCTATAATCTCAAATTCCTCTGGGCCTGGGTCGTCGACGGCGTGCGCCTGCCGCTGCTGGGGCGGCTGGGGCAGCGTGTGTCCTGGATGCTGCTGGTCGGCGTGCTGGTGATGGCGGCGGTGGCGCATCTGGCGCTGGTCGATCCCAGCGCCAGCTTGTTGCAAACCGCCTATGCCGCCGTCCTCGTCGGGCTGGCTGGCGCGACCTATGATATCGTCATCGACGCCTATCGCATCGAACTGCTCAAGCCCGAACAGCTGGGCGTCGGGTCGGGCATGACCCAATATGGCTGGCGCATCGGCTCGGTCGCCGCCGCTTCGCTGGCGCTGGTGCTGGCGGCGCGGATCGGCTGGCACGGCGCCTATCTCGCCTGCATCGTCTTCGCGCTGCCTGCGATGGTGACGGCGCTGCTGATCGGCGAGCCGGAACGGCATCGCGAGCCGGTCGCGCGCAAGGGCATGGCCGATCTGGTCGCTGCCATTACCGGGCCGCTCACGGAATTTTTCCGCCGTCGCGGCGCATGGCTCGTGCTGCTGTTCATCCTGCTGCACAAGATTGGCGACACGCTGGCGAACCTGACCTTCCGCCTGCTGTTCGAGGATATGGGCTATAGCAATGACGAAGTCGCCATCTACGATGTCGGCATCGGCTTCTGGGCCTATCTGGTCGGCATCTTCGTCGGTGGCGTGCTCTATTCGCGCATGGGGATGAAGCGGTCGGTGCTGCTGAGCCTGGTGCTGATGGCCGTGTCCAATTTCAGCTTCGCCGCGCTGGCGGCGCTGGGCAAAAGCAATTGGGGCATGGCGGGCGCCATCTTCTTCGAAAATTTCGCCAGCGGGATCGGCGGCGTCACCGTGGTCGCCTATTTCTCGGCGCTGTGCGATCTGCGCTTCACCGCCGCGCAATATGCGCTGATCTCTGCGGCGACCAGTATCGTCGGCCGCTTCCTGACCGGCACCACCGCCGGGTCGCTGATCGAGGCGATGGGCTATGTCGATTATTATCTGCTCACGACGGCGATCGCCTTCCCCGGCATCATCCTCTTCTGGCTGATGATGCGCGCCGGTCTGATCGACGCCAGCGTCGGCAGCGCCGCGACGGAGCGGGGCGAAGCGCAGCCCCCGAAACCTTAATCGGTCATTGCGCCATAAAGGTCGAGGGGCCGGCCCAGATCGCCATGGGCCTGCGCCACCGCCTGCAAACAGGTGAGCGCCCCCAGCGCATTGTCGTTGCCGAGCAGGGCGGAGACCAGATCGAAGGCGCTATGCGGGTCGCGCAGGGCGATGCCAGTGGCCTGCATCATCGTCGCTTCGTCGGCGGTCATGCGCGCGCAGCAGCAGGGCGCGACCAATATCTTGCGGCTGGAGGCGCGCGCCAGTTCCAGCATCATCGCCCGCATCAGCACCAGCGGCCGGCGATAGCTGCGGCCGAACGCGCCCAGCATCGCATTGGCGGCATGGGCATCATTCACCCCCGCCGTCGCCATGCGCCGCATGACGAACAGGAACAGCCGGTTGCCATAGCCGCCGGGAATCGGTCGGGGCAGGTCGGCGGGGGAGGTTTCGCTATAAGCCATAGGATGCGCCTTCTCGGGGAATCGATCACCCCAAGATACGCTATTGCGAGTCAGTCGCAAGTCTTATTCAGTCGGGCAGCTGTCCGTTCGACCGCAAAATAGCACCGGCCAGATAAAGCGACCCGGCGATCAGCAGCTTGACCGGTTCGCCGCCGGCCGCTGCGGCGACAGCGGCGATAGCCTGCTGCGCGTCGGCATGGGCGGTGCAGCCGATGCCCCACTGGCCCGCGACGGCGGCGAAACGCGCCGGCGGATGATGGTCATGACCCGGCACCGGCAGCGCGTAAATATGGCCGACCCGCCCGGCAAAGGGGGCGAGATAGGCTTCCAGATCCTTGTTGGAGAGCATGCCGATGATCAGGTGCAGCTTTTGCCCCTCCAGCCGGGCAGGGCTGAAATAGGCGCTGATGACTTCGCCGGCCGCGCCATTATGGCCGCCATCGAGCCAGGCTTCGCTTTCCTCGGGCAGGGGAGCAATCAGCGGACCCGGCTCCAGCCGTTGCAGCCGGGCCGGCCATTGCGCCCATAGCGGCGCGGCCTTGAGCGCGGATTCCGATACCGGCACCGCCTGCTGATGGCGCAGCATGGCGAAGGCCAGCGCGGCATTTTGCACCTGGTGCGCGCCGGGCAGGCGCGGCAGCGGCGTGTCGAGCCGGCCCTGCTCGTCGCGATAATGGAGCCGGTCGCGATAGGCGGCCGCGTCCCAGCTGTCGCCCATCGCCAGCCAGTGGGTGCGCGCCCGGCCGGCGGCCTCGATCATCACCGGGAACAGGCTGTCGGGATAGCGATAGGTGACGAGCGGCGCGCCCGGCTTGGCGATCCCTGCCTTTTCCGCCGCGATCTGCGTCAGCGTGTCGCCAAGGAACGCCTGATGGTCCAGCCCCAGCTGCGCGATGCCGCAGACCACCGGATCGGGAATGACGTTGGTCGCATCCAGCCGCCCGCCCAGGCCGACCTCGACGATGCAGGCGTCGGCTGGCTGTTCGGCAAAGGCGAGGAAGGCGGCGGCGGTCGTCACTTCGAAAAAGCTCGCGCCGATCCCCTCCGCCACGTCCAGCACGCGGGCGAGATAGTCGGCGAGCGCGGCATCCTCGATCAGCGTGCCGCCAAGGCGGATCCGCTCATTGAAGCGCACCAGATGGGGCGAGGTGAAGACATGGACGCTGCGCCCGTCCGCCTCCAGCGCCGCGCGCAGGAAGGCGCAGGTCGATCCCTTGCCGTTGGTACCCGCGACATGGAAGACCGGCGGCAGCCTGTGGTGCGGATCGCCCAGCCGCTCCAGCAGCTGGCTGATCCGCTCCAGCCCCAATATGTCCGCGCCCGGCGACAGCTGCGCCAGCCGGTCAAGCTGGGCCTGCACCGCCGGATGATCGGAGAAGGCGTGATCGGGCATGACGCCTCTCTCCTGCGCGGGGCGCTTGGCGGGTCAGGCGGCGGCGCGGGGGCTGAGATAGCCGATCACGCGCGCCAGCGTGTCGCGCAGCTCGGCCCGATGCACCACCATGTCGAGCATGCCATGATCCAGCAGATATTCCGCGCGCTGGAACCCTTCAGGCAGCTTCTCGCGAATGGTGCTTTCGATCACGCGCTGGCCCGCGAAACCGATCAGTGCATTGGGCTCGGCAATCTGGATATCGCCCAGCATCGCATAGCTGGCGGTGACGCCGCCGGTGGTGGGATCGGTCAGCACGACGATATAGGGCAGGCCCGCATCATGCAGCTTCTGGATCGCCACGGTCGCGCGCGGCATCTGCATCAGCGACAGGATTCCTTCCTGCATGCGCGCGCCGCCGGCGGCGGTGAAGATCACATAGGGGCAATTATGGGCGATGGCTTCGTTGACGCCCTGGATGAAGGCCGCGCCCACGCCCATGCCCATCGACCCGCCCATGAAGGCGAAATTCTGCACGCCCATGACCAGCGGCACATCGTCGATCGCGCCCCGCGCGGTGATCAGCGCATCCTGCTCGCCGGTTGCCTGCCGCGCGGCGCGGATGCGGTCGGGGTAGCGTTTGGTATCGCGGAATTTCAGCGGATCTTCCTGCACCGGCGGGGTCGGCAGCAGGATGAAGCCGGCGTCGAGAATATGTTCGAACCGCTCGGCCGGGCCGATCCGGTCATGATGGTCGCAGCGCGGGCAGACGGAGAGATTCTCCTCCCACTCCTTGATGAAGACCATCTCCTGACAGGAGGGGCATTTGTGCCACAGCGTTTCGGCGCTGGTTTCCTTCTTGGTGAAGGGCAGGGCATTGCGGACGCGGTTGATCCAGCTCATTCGGCAGGTTCCCGGAAGTGAGGACGAGTGGCGTCGAGGGCGGCGCGCAGCTCGCCGACGAACGCCTGGACAAAGGGTGCGGCGGCATCGCCATGCGACCCGACGATATCGACGATCGCCGATCCGACCACCACGCCATCGGCAATGCGGCCGATGGCGGCGGCCTGTTCGGCGGAGCGGACGCCAAAGCCCACCGCGACGGGCAGGTCGGTGGCGGCCTTCAGCCGGGCGACGGCCTGTTCGATGGAGGCCTGCGCCGCTTGCTGCTTGCCGGTGACGCCGGCGACGGCGACATGATAGAGGAAGCCGCTGGCGCCATCCAGCACCGCCGGCAGCCGTGCCGCGTCGGTGGTGGGGGTGGCCAGCCGGACCAGATGCACGCCGGCCGCGCGCAGGGCGGGGCCGATCTCGGCATCTTCCTCCGGCGGCACGTCGACGCAGATCACGCCATCGACCCCGGCCGCGCGGCACTGATCCGCGAACCAGTCGCTCCCGCGCGCCAGCATCGGATTGGCATAGCCCATCAGCACGAGCGGCACGTCAGGATGACGCGCGCGGAAGGCGGCAGCGAGGGCGAAGACATCGGCTGTCCTTGTGCCCGCACCTAGGCTGCGCAGATTGGCCAGCTCGATCGCCGGACCGTCGGCCATCGGATCGGTAAAGGGCATGCCCAATTCGATGATATCCGCGCCGCCGGCAACCAGCGCGTCCAGAATGGCGGACGTCGCCGCCACCGTCGGATCGCCCGCCGTGACAAATGTAATAAGCGCCCCGCGCCCCTGCGCCCTGCAATCGGCAAAACGGTTGGAAAGCCGATCCATCACGCCCTCTCCCCTTCAGGGGAGAGGGGGGGGAGAGGGGAGAGCAAGGGGAGAGGGCCAGCCGATGAGGCTTGTTCTGCCGCTTCCAATATGTTCGTCAGCACCGCTTCCATATTCATCATCACATCTTGGTTCGTATATCGCAGCACCCGATAGCCGCATTTTTCGAGAAAGGCACTGCGCCTTTTATCATAATCATCCTGTGAGGCGTGGCTGTCGCCGTCCACTTCGATCACGAGCATCGGCTGCCGCGCCGCGAAATCGACGATATTGGGGCCGATAACCTTCTGCCTTCGGAACTTGAACCCGGCCAGCCGCTTCGCGCGGAGGGCGAGCCATAGGCGTTTCTCTCGCTCCGTGGGCAGCTTGCGCATGGCGCGGGCATGGTCCCGCAAGGCTGGGTCTCGCATTCCCCCCTCCCAACCCTCCCCCCTGAAAGGAGGGAGGGCTTTCGACTACATCTCCACGCCCAGAGCGTCGGCGACGGTGAAAATATCCTTGTCGCCCCGGCCGGAGAGGTTGACCACCAGCAGCTTGTCCGCGTCCAGCGTCGGCGCGATCTGTTCGGCGGCGGCGATGGCGTGGGCGGATTCGAGCGCCGGGATGATCCCCTCCAGGGCGGAGAGCCGCTGGAAGCTGGCCAGCGCCTGATCGTCTGTCACCGGCAGATATTTGACCCGGCCGATCTCGTGCAGCCAGCTATGTTCCGGCCCGATGCCGGGATAGTCGAGGCCCGCCGAAATGCTGTGCGCCTCGGTGATCTGGCCGTCCTCATCCTGGAGGAGATAGGTGCGGTTGCCGTGCAGGATGCCCGACTTGCCGCCCGCAAGGCTTGCGGCATGTTTCTTTTCCAGCCCTTCGCCGGCCGCTTCGACGCCGATCATCGCGACCTCGGGATCGTCGAGGAAGGGGTGGAACATGCCGATGGCGTTGGAGCCGCCGCCGACCGGCGCAATCAGCATGTCGGGCAGCCGTCCTTCGGCCTCCAGCATCTGCTCGCGGGTTTCGCGGCCGATCACCGACTGGAAATCGCGGACCAGCTCGGGATAGGGATGCGGGCCGGCGGCGGTGCCGATGATGTAGAATGTGTCGTGCACGTTCGACACCCAGTGGCGCAGCGCGTCGTTCATGGAGTCCTTGAGCGTCTGCGACCCGGCGGTCACGGGCACGACCTCCGCACCCAGCAGCTTCATGCGAAACACATTGGGCCGCTGGCGCTCGACATCCTTGGCGCCCATGAAAATCTTGCATTCCATGCCGAACAGGGCGGCGACGGTGGCAGTGGCGACGCCATGCTGGCCCGCACCGGTCTCGGCGATCACCTTCTTCTTGCCCATGCGGCGGGCGAGCAGCGCCTGGCCGATGCAATTGTTGATCTTGTGCGCGCCGGTATGGTTCAGCTCTTCGCGCTTCAGATAGATTTTCGCGCCCTTGCCGGCGGGCGCCTGCGCGCGCAGCGCCTCGGTCAGCCGGGCGGCATGATAGAGCGGGTTGGGCCGTCCGACATAGGATTTCAGAAGCTCGGTAAATTCCGCGTCGAAATCCGGGTCGGCCTTTGCCGCCTTGTAGACTTTCTCCAGCTCCAGGATCAGCGGCATCAGCGTTTCGGCGACATAGCGGCCGCCAAAGGCGCCGAAATGGCCGTTCGCATCGGGCTGGGAACGCAGGCTGTTGGGCAGGGTGATCGTATCGGTCATGATGTCAGTCTTTCCGGGCAGGCAGAGGCAGTCGCTTTGCGAAGAGGCAAGCGATCAGCGCCATCGTGTCCCGATGCGCCCGTGGGGAGCGAGATGCGTCAACATTGCGCCACCGCTTTGCAGAAGGCCATGATCTTGTCCACACTCTTGATGCCCGGCGCGCTTTCCACGCCGGAACTGACGTCGACCAGCGGCGCGCCGGTGACGCGGATCGCTTCCTCGATCGTGTCGGCCGAAAGACCGCCGGACAGGCCCCAGGGCGCGGACGGGCGCATGTCACGCAGCAGCGTCCAGTCGAAGCGCAGGCCCATGCCGCCGGGCAGCGCCGCGCCGTCGGGGGTCTTGGCGTCGAACAGCAGCCGATCGGCAACGCCGATATAGGCATCCGCCCCGGCAATGTCGGCCCGCGTCTTGACGGGGATCGCCTTCCACAGCGGCAGGGCGAAGCGCTGGCGAATGGCGGCGAGGCGGGCGGGGCTTTCCTTCCCGTGCAGCTGGAACGCGCTGGCGGCGCGGCTGGCGACCAGCGCGTCGAGCAGTTCGTCATCGGGATCGACCAGCACCGCCACCCGCTCGACATGCGGCGGAACGGCGGCGGCAAGGGCGCGCATCCGGTCGATCTCGACATGGCGGGGGCTTTTGGGGAAATGGACGAAGCCGACATGGCTCGCGCCCGCGCGCACCGCCGCGCCCACCGTGTCGAGCGTCGAAAGGCCGCAGATTTTAATGGCGAGTCGGGACATGGATTGGGGCATGGCTCGCGCTTTAGGCGCTTGGCTGCGTCAGGTCCATGTCGTGCAGCGCCAGCCACTGGTCGGCATGGGCAAGGCAGGCCTGCCCCAGAAAGGTGTCGAGCGCCTGCATGATCTGCGCATCGTCCATCGTCTTGGGGTCGAGCGGCGGGTGCCAGTGCAGGCGGAAATGCGGCCCGTCGGTGCGCGCCAGATAGAAGGGCAGGAAGCGCGCGCCGACCTTGCGGCCGAGCCGCAGCGCCACCGACAAATTGCCCGAGGGCGGCAGGTCGCGACCGAAGGTCGGAAACCACACCTGCCGGTCGCGCCGTTCGTCGAGCAGGATATAGAGCGTCGCGCGATCCTTTTGCGTCAAATGCCGCAACACGCCCCGCGCCGCCCCCTCGCCGCTGATCGCCTCACCCATATAGCTTGCCCGCGCGCGCTTGAGCATCGCCGCCTGCGCCGGATCATCGGGCGGGTCATAGATGCCGAGGCCCGGCCGATCCGTCGACGCCTTGATATGGGCGGCGAGCAGATCCCAATTGCCGATATGCACGGTCAGGCTGATGAGCGGGCCGGGACCGTCCAGCACCGCCTGATAGCCGGCCCGGTCCTCCACCGTCACATGCGCGTCGTTCACCAGCCGATCGATATTGGCCAGCTCCGCCATGGCGCGGCCGACATTGACCCAGCGCCGGGTGAGGATCGCCTCCCGCTCGCGCTCGTTCAGGTCCGGCCGCAGCAGCGTCAGGTTGGTGCGCGCCCGCGCATCGCGCAGCTTCATATGCCGCCGCGCGACATGGGCGGACAGCCATCCGCCCAGCCAGCTCGCCAAGGAAGCGGGCATCAGGCGCAGGAGCCAGAAGAGAAAGGGGCTGGAGAGCATCGGCCAAGCGTCATACAGCAGCCGGCAGAGCGGTAAAGGGGCCGCTGCGACGACTTTGCCGGCGGGAGAATGACGGGCGATGCTGCTTTTATGGCTGCTGATGCAGGGCCTGACCGTGCTGGGCGTCTTCAACTATCTGCGCCATCTGCCCGCCGAGCGGAAGGAAGCGGCGCCGGAGGGCGCGGTGCTGATCCTCAGCCTGCGCGACGACTGGGACGGCGGCGCGGCGCTGATGGAAGGACTGGCGGCGCAGGCCTCGCCCTTCCGCCTGATGCTCGCGACATCGGGCGCCTGTCCCGCTGCCGAGGCGCGGGCGGGACGCGAAGGGGTGGACATCGTCCGCGCCGGCATCGCGGACCGGGAGGGGCAGAAGGTCCATAAATTGCGCGCTGCGCTGCGCGCCCTGCGGCCTGACGATCGTCATATCCTCTTCATCGACGCCGATATCCTGCCGCCGCCGCGTCTGGTCGGCCGGCTGCTCTTCCCGCTCGCGCGCGGCAAGGCGGAGCTGGCGACCGGCTATCGCCTGCTGCTGCCGGCGACGCCGCTGCTCGGCCTCGTCGGCGCGGTCGAGATGCAGCTGGCGACGCTGCCGCGCCCCGCCAACGGCACCATGCCCTGGGGCGGCGCCATGGCGATCACGCGCGATGCGGCGGAGCGGCTGGATCTCGATACGGCGCTGGAGGGTCGACTGTCGGACGACATGACCATCGGCTTGGCCGCCCGCGCCGCGCGCGTGCGGATGCGGCCGGTTCGCGATCTTCTGGTGGCGACGCCGCTGGATGAGGGGCTCGGCGCGGCGCTGGCCTTCGGCGTCCGCCAATATCGCCATGTCCGCACCAATAGCGGGCGGATGTGGAGCGTCGCGACACTGGCGGTGCTGGCGCAGGCTTTGGGCTGGGGCTGGGCCTTCGCGTCGGGTGAGTGGGCGGCGATCAGCATCGGCTATGGCGCTGCCTGGCTGCGCGTCCTGTTCCGCGCCCGCATCCTGCGAAGCGTGCTGGAGCCGGCCCAACTCCGCGCCACCTGGCGATCACTGACATGGGACGCGGTCGCGCCCTTCGCAGTGATCTGGGCGCATCTGGCGGTGCAACTGCTCGCCGCGACCAGCGACAGGATCAGCTGGGGCGGCTGGACCTACCGCGTGAAACAGGGGAAGGTCGTGGAGATGATGCGGGCGAAGGACTGAACCCTCAGTCCTGAAACCCCGCCGGGAACAGATGCCGGCCCTGTTCGTCCAGCCGCAGCACCACCTTGCCCGCCACCGCGCTCATAGGCAGGTCGGCGTAGAGATGGGGGAAGAGGGCGCCGCCGCGGGACGGCTCCCACTTCACCGCATCGCCCAGCGCGGCGAGGTCGACCATCAGCATCACCAGCCGGTCCTGCCCGGCGAAATGCTTCGCCGCCGTCTCCGCCGCCTGCGCGCGCGTCGACATGTGGATATAGCCATCCTGCATGTCGACCGGCGCACCGGCGAAGCTGCCGTCCGCTTTCATCTGCGCAAACTGGTCCGCCGTCAGTATCTTATAAGCGAATAATTCGCTCATTCTTCCGGTGCGTCCACGATCGTCTCGTCCTCATTCTCCTCGATCCGCGCCGCGCTCACGACATGTTCGTCCTGCGCGACGTTGAAGAGGCGGACGCCCGCCGAGTTGCGGCCAATCACGCGCATCGACGACAGGCCCATGCGGATCAGCTTGGCCTGATCGGTCACGAGCATCAGATGATCCTCATGCGCCACCGGGAAGCTGGCGACAACCGGGCCGTTGCGGCCGATATTGTCGATATTGGTGATGCCCTGACCGCCGCGTCCGGTGCGGCGATAATCATAGGCGGAGGACAGCTTGCCATAGCCATTGGTGCAGACGGTCAGCAGGAATTGTTCCGCCGCCTCGAACTGCTTCATGCGCTCGTCCGACAGGGTGGGCTGGCTGTCATTTTCCTTCCACGGGGCAGCGCGCAGATAATCGTCGCGCTCCTCGGTGCTGGCGTCGAAGCCGCGCAGGATGGACAGGGAAATGACCGCGTCGCCATCCTTGAGCGTCATGCCGCGCACGCCGGTCGAGGTGCGGCTCTGAAATTCGCGCACGTCGGTGGCGGCGAAGCGGATCGCGCGGCCCTGCCGGGTGGCGAGCAGCACGTCATCCTCTTCGGTCAGCAGCGCGACGCCGATCAGCCGGTCTTCGCTATCCTCGTCGAAACGCATCGCGATCTTGCCGTTGCTCGGCACATTGGCGAAGGCGTCCATGCTGTTGCGGCGCACAGTGCCGTTCGCGGTCGCGAACATGACGTGCAGATCCTTCCAGCTCTCCTCATCCTCGGGCAGGGGCAGGACGGTCTGGATCGTCTCGCCGGGGCCGAGCGGCAGCAGGTTGACCATCGGCCGCCCGCGCGTCGCCGGTCCGCCTTCGGGCAGGCGCCACACTTTGAGGCGATAGACCTTGCCGGCGGTGGAGAAGAACAGCACCGGCGTATGGGTCGAGGTCACGAACAATTCGGTGACGGCGTCCTCATCCTTGGTCGCCATGCCCGACCGTCCCTTGCCGCCACGCGCCTGGGCGCGGAAGCTTTCGAGCGGGGTGCGCTTGATATAGCCTTCGACCGTGACGGTGACGACCATATCCTCACGCTCGATCAGGTCTTCATCCTCGATCCCGTCGGCGGCGGCGGTGATTTCGGACAGGCGCGGCGTCGCGAAATCGCGTTCGATCGCCTCGAATTCCTCGCGCATCACGGCGTAGAGTTTCTGCCGGTCGCCCAGAATGTCGAGATATTCGGCGATGGCGCTGGCCAGCTGCGCCAGTTCATTGCCGATCTCGTCGCGGCCGAGCGCGGTCAGGCGATGCAGGCGCAGGTCGAGGATGGCGCGGACCTGCGTGTCGGTCAGGCGATAGCTGTCGCCGCTAATCTCCGTCTCGATGGCCTCGACCAGCCGCAGATAGGGCGCGATCTCGGACGAGGGCCATTCGCGCACCAGCAGCGCCTCGCGCGCTTCGGCGGGGCTGGCGGAGCCGCGGATGATCCGCACCACTTCGTCCAGATTGGTGACGGCGATTACCAGGCCGAGCAAGATATGCGCCCGCTCGCGCGCCTTGTTCAGTTCGAATTTGGTGCGGCGGGTGATGACCTCCTCGCGGAACTTGACGAAGGCCTCGATTATGTCGCGGATGTTGAGCAGCTCGGGCCGGCCGCCGCGAATGGCGAGCATATTGGCGGGGAAGCTCGACTGCGCCGGCGTGTTGCGCCACAGCTGGTTCAGCACCACCTCGGGCGTCGCATCGCGCTTGAGGTCCATGACGATCCGCACGCCTTCGCGGTTGGATTCGTCGCGAATGTCGCTGATGCCCTCGATCCGCTTGTCCTTGGCGGCCTCGGCAATCTTTTCGACCAGCCCGTTCTTGCCGACCTGGAAAGGAATGGCGGTGAGAACGATCGACCGGCGGTCGCCGCGTCCTTCCTCAATCTCATGCCGCGCCCGCATCATGATCGACCCGCGACCCGTATGATAGGCGCTGCGCGCGCCCGACTGACCCAGGATCAGCGGGGCGGTGGGGAAATCGGGGCCGGGGACGATCTGGATGATGTCGTCGACGCCGATCGCCGGATTGTCGATATAGGCAAGACAGGCGCGGACCACTTCGCCCAGATTGTGCGGCGGAATATTGGTCGCCATGCCGACGGCGATGCCGCCCGCGCCATTGACCAGAAGGTTGGGGAAGCGGGCCGGCAGCACCTGCGGCTCGCTTTCCGAACCGTCATAATTGGGCTGGAAATCGACCGTATCCTTGTCGAGATCGTCGAGCAGCGCGCTCGTCACCTTGGCGAGGCGCGCTTCGGTATAGCGCATGGCCGCCGGCGGATCGGGGTCCATGGAGCCGAAATTGCCCTGACCGTCGATCAGCGGCACGCGCATCGACCAGTCCTGCGTCATGCGCGCCAAGGCGTCATAGATCGCGCTGTCGCCATGCGGGTGATATTTACCGATCACGTCACCGACGATACGCGCTGACTTGCGATAAGGGCGGTTGTGGTGAAAGCCCGATTCATGCGCCGAAAACAGGATGCGGCGATGCACCGGCTTCAGCCCGTCGCGCACGTCCGGCAGCGCGCGGGACACGATGACCGACATGGCATAGTCGAGATAGCTCGCCTTCATCTCGTCAACGATGCTGACGGGGTTGATGTCCGAGGGGTCGGCGAGGATGGTCTCGTCGTTCAAAGCGAGTCTCTTATAAAATGGGTGGAGTATGTCTGGCCCCCGCACTAGCGGAGCGAAACAAATCTGTCACCCCTCGCGCGCACAGGCGCGCCCGCGCGGGCAACCTTTAGCGGTGCCCTGAGCGGTAACTGGCCCGTTACGTCGGACAGCCGCCCCGGCGCAGTTGCAATACGGTTGCAAAATCCGCCAAATTAGGCTTGTTCAATGCCTGTTCACGCGTCGACCCCTAATCGACGCTTAACCCCGAAAGGTCGCCTGTGGACAGCCACCAGGCGTGAAAAGGAGATGAGGATCATGCGTTTTGTTACCCCGGTGGCGCTCGCGCTGACTCTCGCGCTCGCGGGCGGCGCCGTTTCGGCCCCCGCTTTCGCTGCGAAGAAGGACAAGAAGGAAGAGAAGAAGGCCGGGCCGAAGCTCAACGTGTCGCCCGACGTCATCAAGTCGCTCCAGGCGGCGCAGAAGGCCGCCGATGCGCAGGATTTCGCCACCGCCAAGACCGCGCTCGCCGAAGCCGACAGCAAGGCGCAGTCGAATGACGACAAATATCAGATCGGCGCGGTCAAGCTGAACACCTCCATCGCCGCCAAGGACAGCGCGCTGCAAAGCGAGGCGCTGACCCAGATGCTCGACAGCGGCCTGACCCCGCCCGAGCAGGCCGGCCAGTTCAACGCCATCGCCGCCGATCAGGCGCTGGCCGCCCAGAATTACGACCTCGCCATTCAGCGTGGCCAGGCGGCGCTGGCCGCTGGTTACAAGCCGGACGCGGTCAACCCGACCATCGCGCAGGCCTATTTCGGCAAGGCCGGCACCAATAATCCCACGCAGGAGCCGGCACGCGGCTTCAACCAGCAGGGCCTTGCCGCGCTCAAGGCCGGCGCTGACGCGATGAAGGCCGCTGGCCAGACCCCGCCGGCGCAATGGTACAAGATCGGCGTAAGCCGCGCCGCCGCCGCGCGCCTGCCCGAAGTGACCGAATGGGCCACGCTCGCCTATGAAGCCGAGCCGAGCGGCGAAAATCTGCGCACGCTCATCCGTTTGTTCCAGCAGGCCAATCCCAACATCACCAACCGCGAAAATCTCGACGTGCTGCGCCTGATGGCGGCGTCGGGCGGTCTGGTGGTCGCGGGCGACTTCACCGAATATGCCGAAATGGCGTCGAAGACCGGCATTTATGGCGAGGTCAAGTCGGCGATCGATGCCGGCCGGTCTAAGGGCGTGCTGAACGCCAGCCAGGGCGGCGACATCTACCAGCAGGCGACCAGCAAGATCGCCGGCGACAAGAGCACGCTGGGCGCGGCCGAGGCCGATGCGCGCAAGGGTGCGAACGGCAAGATCGCCGCCGCCACCGGCGACGCGCATCTGGGCTATGGCGATTATGCCAAGGCGGCGACCATGTTCGAGCTGGCCAAGGAAAAGGGCGGCGTCGATGCGGATGAGGTGAACACCCGTCTGGGCATCGCCAAGACGCTGGGCGGCGATGCTGCCGGCGCCAAGACCGCGTTCCAGGCCGTGCAGGGTGGCGCACGCAAGCAGATCGCTGATCTGTGGCTGAGCTACCTCAAGACCAAGGGCGCCTGATCTGATCCGACGGCGCGCCGCCCCCTTGAAGCGGCGCGCCGTTAAGGGCATGAATTTACGTCCCGACCGCGCGGTGCGGCGGGATCAACGGGGGAGCCCCTAGCGGCCATGCGTTTCCATTCTATTCTGACCAGCGGCCTGCCGCTGGCCCTGGCCGGCGCAATGCTGTTGGCGGCGGCACCGGCGGACGCCAAGAAGAAGAAAAAGATCGTCGTCGACGGTCCGCCGATCGAAATGTCCGATACCTTCCGGGCCAATGTGCAGGCGGCCGATGCCGCGCTCAAGGCGCGTGACGTTGCCGGCGCCAATGCCCGTATCGCCGGCCTGACGCCGGTGTCCGATTTCGAAGCCTATGCGGCGGCCGGCCTGCGGTTCGAGCTGGCGGTGCAGCGGGGCGACTATCAGGCGCAGCGGATCGCGCTGACCGATATGTTCAAGACCAACTCGGTGCCCCGCACCGATGCGCCGCGCCTGCGCTATCTGGCGGGCTATTTGTCTTTCCTTGTCGGCAATTATGACGATGCGGTGGCGCAGCTCGATTATGCCAAGACGATCGGCTATGACGGCATCGACGCGACCATGTTGCGCGCCGACATCGCGCTCCGCCGCAACAAGCCCAAGGATGCGCGCCCCTATGTGCAGGAAGCGCTGGCGCGTCAGCGGACCTCGGGCCAGCCGATGCCGGTCGCCTGGTATGACCGCGCCATCTCCATGGCCTATCAGGCGGGCGACTGGAACGAGCTGGGTGCGCTCTATCGCGAGCGGCTGAGCCAGCATCCGGCCGCGCCCGAATGGCGATCGGCCCTCACCAACTATCTGTCGGCGGCCAAGACCGACGCACAGGTGCAGCTCGACCTCTATCGCCTTCAGGCCGCGAACGGTGCGATGGCGAGCGAGCGCGACTATCAGGCCTATGCCCAACTGGCGGAAAAGGCCGGCTATTTTGCCGAGACGAAGGCGATCATCGAAGCCGGCCGCGCGGCGGGCAAGCTGACGACCGGCCAGGCGCTGACCAGCCAGCTGCTCAAGAGCGTGACGCCAAAGGCGACGAAGGAAATTGCCGGACTGCCGGCCCTCGCCAAGAAGGCGGCGGCCGCGAACGATGGCAAGGCGGCGCTGGATGTCGCTGACGCCTATTTCTCGCTCGCCCAATATCCGCAGGCGGCCGAACAGTATCGGCTGGCGCTGAGCAAGGGCGGGATCGATGCCGGTCGCGCCAATGCGCGGCTGGGCGTGGCGCTCGCCCGCTCGGGTGATCTCGCCGGCGCCAAGACCAGCCTGGCGCAGGCCAGCGGCAGCTGGACCAGCGTAGCCGGCTTCTGGTCGGTCTGGGTGGATCAGCAGAGCCGCAAGTCGGCGTCCGCAGCGGGAACGCCGGCGACGCAGGGCAGCTGAGCCGCCTCGCCGCGTCACTTTGGAAGGGCCGGGCATTGTCCCGGCCCTTTCGCGTTCAGACGGGCAGCGGCACGCCCGGCATATTTTTCGATGTGCGGATGGTCAGTGACGTCTTGACGCTCACCACATTGGGCGCGGGCGTCAGCTTGGACGTGAGGAACTGCTGAAAACTTTGCAGATCGCGGGCCACCACCTTGAGGATGAAGTCGATTTCGCCGTTCAGCATATGGCATTCCCGCACCTCGGGAAGCTCGGCCACATGGTCCTGAAAGGCTTTCAGATCGGCCTCGGCCTGGCTCTTGAGGCTGACCATCGCGAAAACGGTGATGGTATAGCCCAGCATCGCCGGATCGACGACGGCGTGATAGGAGGTGATAGCGCCCGATTCTTCCAGCGCGCGGACACGGCGCAGGCAGGGCGGGGCCGTCAGCCCCACCTTCCGCGCCAGCTCCACATTGGTCATTCTGCCATCATTCTGTAGCTCGCCGAGAATCTGCAGATCGATGTCGTCGATATTGGGACCGGCCATTATCCTGATTATTTCCTTACCTGTTCGTTGCGGCCATAATAATAATGTTTCAGAACAATGCAATTGTCCCACTATGCTACGTTCGTAAATGACTGTGATGCAGGGCTCTTCCCCTTTGCGGCGGCAGCGCCTATCCAGAGCTTATGATTCCGGCCGAGAAGGGGCCAGCGGCCGCCCGGCGGCATGAGAAGGATATACGTGCGGTTCGACGATATCATGCAGACGGTGCTTGCTGCCGATGATCGGGCTGGTCCCGGCGCGGTCACGCTGTGGCGTCAGTGCGTGGATCTGCTGGCGCAGCGCGATCGGCCTGACCGTCCCGCCATGCC
>DAMDPH010000063.1:0-6520 GCA_032082785.1 Sphingobium sp.
CGCCCCGACCGCGCGCGTCGTCCCGGCCCGCGCCGGGGTGCGGGCGGGGGGGCAACCGCCACTGCCAATCCCCATCCCGCCCACGCCGCCGCAGTGGCCGGCGGCAAGGGCGAGCCGCAACGTATCGCCAAATTGCTGGCGCGCGCCGGCATCGCCTCGCGCCGCGAAATCGAACGGATGATCGAGGAGGGCCGCATCGCACTCGACGGTGCGCCGGTCGAGACGCCCGCCACGCTGCTGACGTCGCTGCACGGCGTGACGGTCGATGGCGTCGCGGTTGCCGCGCCCGCGCCCACGCGCCTCTTCCTCTTCCACAAGCCCACCGGCTTTCTCACAACCGAGCGCGATCCGGCCGGGCGGCCGACCATCTATGACCGCCTGCCCGCCGACCTGCCACGGCTGATGCCGATCGGGCGGCTCGACATGAATACCGAAGGCTTGCTGCTGCTCACCACCGATGGCGAGTTCAAGCGGCAGATGGAGCTGCCCGCCACCGGCGTGCCGCGCACCTACCGCGCCCGCGCCTTTGGCGAGGTCAGCCAGCAGCAGCTAGAGGATCTGTTTGACGGGCTGGAGATTGACGGCATCCGCTATGGCCCGATCGAGGCCAATCTGGAGCGGCGCACGGGCCGCAACCAGTGGGTCGAGATGACGCTGACCGAGGGCAAGAATCGCGAGGTCCGCCGCGTGCTCGAACATCTGGGGCTGAAGGTGAACCGGCTGATCCGCACCAGCTATGGCCCGTTCCAGCTGGGCGAGCTGGCCGCCGGCGCGGTCGAAGAGGTGCGCCAGCATGACCTGATCGTTTTCCGCAAAAGCCTGAAGGAGGTTCGGTGAGGATCATTTCGGGTCAATGGCGCGGCCGCCCGCTTGCCGCGCCCAAGGGCGATACCACCCGCCCCACCGCCGACCGCACGCGCGAGACGCTGTTTTCCATGCTGCTCAGCCGGATCGGCGCCTTTGACGATCTGGCCGTGGGCGACTTCTTCGCCGGATCGGGGGCGCTCGGGTTCGAAGCGCTGTCGCGCGGCGCGGGATCATGCCTGTTCGTCGAACAGGACAAGGCCGCCGCCGACATCATCCGCGCCAATGGCCAAAAGCTCGGCGTCCGTCCCGACATAAGGCAGAGCAGCGTCCTGTCGCTCGGCCCGGCGGCCAAGCCGCTGGACCTCATCTTCATGGACCCGCCCTATCAGAGCGGCGCGGGATCGGTGGCGCTGGACAAGCTGGCGCGGCTCGGCTGGACCGGCCCCGCCACCTGGGTCAGCATCGAAACCGACCGGCGGGAGGATGTCGTGGTGAAGGGCTTTGCCATCGACGCGCAGCGCGATGTCGGCAAGGCACGGATCACGCTGCTGCGGGCCGAACAGCCCGAATAACGGCCCCCAAATAACGGCCAGAGCGGGGAGCGCAGCGCACTCGCGCTCCCCCTTCGTCGGCTCAGGCGGCGGCGTACATCGCCGCTTCGCGATCGATCAATATGTTGGCGAGAAAACCATAAGCCTCCGCCCAGGCATCCAGCACCGCGTCGGTCGCGACATGCTCGCCCAGCACGTCGCGGATCGCGGGCAGCAGCGCCGCCGCGACCAGCGGATAATGTTCGGGCTTTACGCCGGTCTGCACATGCCGCTCCGCCATGCGGGCGACCGCGCCGGTCAGCGCGTCCAGCCGGTCGATATTCTCCGCATAGCCCAGGATCGCCGCCGCCAGCCGGCGCGGCTGCTCGCCGCTATCCTGCGCGGCCTGATCGAACATCGCCTTGACCGACTCGTCCTGAAACAGGCGCGCATACATGCGGGTGGTGATGGCAACGCCATGTTGGCGCAGAGCCGGGCCGGTGGCCTTGATGATGGCGATGGTTTCGGGAGACAGGGTAGCGGTCATGGGAATTGCCCTCAGCTGAATTGCTGCCACCGCTGCTACAGCGAAAGTTTAAAGAAGTAAATGAGATGCATGTTTGATGATGCACGGTCCGCCCCTATCGCATTGTCATGCAACTGACCCGCCATACGGACTATGCGCTGCGCGTGCTGATCCATCTTGCCGCCGTCCCGGGCGGACGCGCGACGATCGGCGAAATTGCCGAGGGCTATGATCTGTCCCGCAATCATCTGATGAAGGTGGTGCAGGGGCTGGCGCGCGGCGGCTTCATCGATACGCAGCGCGGGCGCGGGGGCGGCTTTGTCCTCGCTCAGCCGGCCGATGCGATCGGCATCGGCGCGGTGGTGCGCCATAGCGAGCCGGACATGCGGATGGCCGATTGTGCCGGATGCCCGATCCGGTCGGCGTGCAAGCTGACCGGCATATTGGCGGAGGCGACCAATGCCTTTCTGGCGGTGCTGGACCGCTACAGCCTCGCCGATGCGGCGCAGGACCGTACCGGGCTGGCAAAGCTGATCGCCGCCATGCCCGGTCCGGTCCAGTGCGTCAGCGCGGACGACCCGGCTTCTTCTTCGCCTCGCCCCGATTGACGCAGCCATCCTGCATCGTGCCGGTGCAGGGCGGATAGTCCTTCGCGTCGGTCGGCGGCGGCGTCATATTGCCGCCCATCGTCACCGGATTGGACGAGGAGCCGACGGGCGCCGACGGATCGCGCGGCATGCCCGATGGCGCCGGCGTCATGCCGGGATCGGCGGGCACTGCGCCGGTCGGCATTCCGGCATTGGGATCGGTGGCGGGCGGCGAACCGGGCAGCGACATGTCCGGCTGCATGGTGCCGGGCATGCCGGTCGCAGGGTCGGCGGCAGGATCGCCGGGCATCGGTGTGCCGGCCGCCGGCGGCTGCGTCGACTGGGTCGGCATGGTCTGCGCATGTGCAGAGCCGGTCAGGGCGGTGGCGCTCAATAAGGCGGCGCCTGCCAGAATCAGCGATTTCATAGCAATCCTTCTCCTCTGTCCCCATTGCCCCGTTCTGCCGCTTTGGCAGGCCGAGAACCGGGAGGAGGAGGCGGACGTTCCGGTACAAAGCGACGAAGCGGTGGGCAGATGCCGTGAGAGGAACCAGACGGCTCGACGCGGCGGCGATCCGCCGTTAGCGTCCTTGCCCCCGCCTCCGCCGGTCAGCCTGGATAACGATCGAATTTGGGCAGATCCTGCACATGGTTCATCCAGGGCGCGGCATCCGCCATCTGGATATGCGCGCTCGGCGGGAAAGTGGCGGGATCGTCCAGCGTCGCCGACTGGATGTCCACCATGCCAGGGAAGATGCTCTCATTGCTGTAGAACAGCCCGGTGCCGCAGCGGCCGCAAAATTCGCGCGTGACGTCGGGCGAGGAGGCATAGCTTTGCGGCGTGCCCTCCACATGGAGCTTGTCCCGCGCGAACAGCATCCAGCCCACCATCGGCGCGCCGGCGCTGCGGCGGCAGTCGGTGCAGTGGCATAGCGCGCTATGTTCAGGCGCGCCGTCAACGGTGTAGCGGATCGCGCCGCAGCGGCACCCGCCGGCAGCAGTTGCAGAGTCCATCGCTTCCTCCTTGCATGATTCGCCTTTTGTTCTCATAGATTGGCTGTCACCGCAAGCGCTTGCCCTTGCCCCCTTCCCCGCCCCTCCCTAGTTGAGCCAGCATGACCCTGCCCGCCCCATCGCCGAACGACCCGCCCTATCTGCAAGGGCTGAACCCGCCGCAGCGGGAGGCGGTGCTGACAACCGACGGGCCGGTGCTGGTGCTGGCAGGCGCCGGCACGGGCAAGACCGCCGCCCTGACGGCGCGCCTCGCCCATCTGATCGCCACGCGCCGGGCATGGCCGTCCGAAATCCTCGCCGTCACCTTTACCAACCGCGCCGCGCGCGAGATGCGCGAGCGTGTCGGCCGGATGATCGGCGATGCGGTGGAGGGCATGCCCTGGCTCGGCACCTTTCACGCCATCGCCGCCAAGATGCTGCGCCGCCATGCCGAATTGGTGGGGCTGCAAAGCAATTTCACCATCCTCGACACCGACGACCAGTTGCGGCTGCTCAAGCAGCTGATCCAGGCGGAGGGCATTGACGAGAAACGCTGGCCCTCGCGCCAGCTCGCCGGGCTGATCGACCAGTGGAAGAATAAGGGGCTGACGCCCGAGGATGTCGGCGCGGGTGAGAGCGAGGGCTATGCCCATGGCAAGGGGCAGAAGCTCTACGCCGCCTACCAGGCCCGGCTGCGCGATATAAATGCGTGTGATTTCGGTGACTTGCTGCTGCACATTCTCACCATCCTGAAACGGCACCGCGACGTGCTGGAGCTGTATCAGCAGCGTTTCAAATATATCATGGTGGACGAATATCAGGACACCAACAGCAGCCAATATCTGTGGCTGCGCCTGCTCGCCCAGACGCGCAAGAATATCTGCTGCGTGGGCGACGACGATCAGTCCATCTATAGCTGGCGCGGCGCAGAGGTCGCCAATATCCTGCGCTTCGAAAAGGATTTTCCCGGCGCCACCATCGTCCGGCTGGAGCAGAATTACCGCTCTACCCCGCACATCCTCGGCGCCGCGTCGGGCGTGATCGCGGAAAATGGCGGTCGCCTCGGCAAGACGCTGTGGACCGAGATCGACGTCGGCGAAAAGGTGCAGGTGGTCGGCGTCTGGGACGGGCCGGAGGAAGCCCGGCGCGTCGGCGAGGAAATCGAGTCGATCGAACGGAGCGGCGGATCGCTGGACGATGTCGCCATATTGGTGCGCGCCCAGCATCAGACCCGCGAATTTGAAGACCGCTTCATCGCCATCGGCATGCCCTATCGCATCGTCGGCGGGTTCCGCTTCTATGAGCGCGCGGAAATCCGCGATGCGCTCGCCTATCTGCGGCTGGTGAACCAGCCATCGGACGATCTGGCGTTTGAACGGATCGTCAACGTGCCCAAGCGGGGCCTGGGCGACAAGGCGGTGGAAAAGCTGCACCGGCTGGCGCGCGCGCAGGGCGTGCCGCTGGCGCTGGCGGCGGCGCGCATCCTCGATACCGACGAACTCACGCCCCAGGCGCGGCGCTCGCTGGGCGCTTTCATCGGCGACCTGTCCCGCTGGCGCGACCGGGCGGCGCAGCTGCCCCATGCCGAACTGGCGCGGCAGATATTGGACGAGAGCGGCTACACCGCCATGCTTCAGGCCGAGCGCACCGCCGAAAGCGCCGGGCGACTTGAGAATCTGTCTGAACTTACCCGCGCGATGGAGGAATATGAGACGCTGGGGGCCTTCCTCGAACATGTGAGCCTCGTGATGGACAATGAGGCGAAGCAGGACGAGCGCAAGGTGACGATCATGACCATCCACGCCGCCAAGGGGCTGGAATTCGGCACCGTCTTCCTCGCCGGCTGGGAAGAAGGCATTTTCCCCTCGCAGCGCGCGCTGGACGAAGGCGGCATCACCGCATTGGAGGAGGAGCGGCGGCTTGCCTATGTCGCCATCACCCGCGCGCGGCGCCAATGCATCATCCTGCACGCCGCCAACCGCCGCATCTATGGCCAGTGGACCAGCTCCATCCCCTCGCGCTTCGTCGGCGAATTGCCGCCCGAACATGTCGAATCGGAAAGCAGCATGTCGGGCGGCGCGTCGCTGTGGCGGGCCAACTGGTCGGAGCGGGACGATCCCTTCGCCAATGTGACGCGCGGCAGCGGCCGGGGGCCGGGCTGGCAGCGGGCGCAGCAAAGCGGCCAGTTCAGCCGCGAGCCGGTGCGGATCGTCGAGGCGCGCGCGTCAGCGGTATCGCTGGGCAATAAGGGCCGCGACGATATGGCGATCGGCCTGCGCGTCTTCCACCAGAAGTTCGGCTATGGCACCGTCGCGGAGATCGAAGGCAATAAGCTGGAGATCGACTTCGAAACGGCGGGCCGCAAGCGGGTGATGGACAGCTTCGTCTCGCCGGCCTGAGCCGCATCAATCACCGGCGCCCCTGCTCCAGTGCCTCCAGCGCCTGCCTGTCGGCATGGGAGACATATTCGCACATTAGCAGCGTCTTGCCCGGCATGGCGCTCGCCTGCCGGGCGACCAGCGAGACGATGCCCAGTTCCTTGCGCGGCTGCGCCTCCTCCGCGAGCGGGCGGGCAAAGCCAGCGGATGACAGGCCGAGTAGTCCGCTGGTCTCGGGCGCCAGATGATAGCGAGCGGCGACATCCGCCGCGACATCGCCGTCCAGAACCACGCCGAATGCCGTGGCGGCGAAGACGAGCGAGCGGGCGGTGAAGCCGTCGCGCTCGATCGGCTGAGGCAGGGGATAAAGGGCAGTGCCCAGCATCGACCGGTCGGGCTGCGCCAGCGCTTCGGCGGCTTCATATAAGTCGCTTGCCAGCGCCTCATCATAGGGCGGCTGGCACAGGGCGGCCGCGAAGAAATCGGGCGTGGGCGGGACATCGGCGGCCGCGACCGGCGCTGACAGGAAAAGCAGCGCGCTACAGCCTGCCCCGAAACCCGTCCTGATCCATGATTGCATCCGCTGCCCCTCCCCCGAGCGAGAGACGCTATCTTGCACAAGCCAAAGACCCTGTCATCCCGGTGGAAGCAGGCTGGCTATCCAAGTCTGTAAGGAAATGGTGGAGCCTAGCGGGATCG
>DAMDPH010000063.1:6620-16953 GCA_032082785.1 Sphingobium sp.
AACCGCTGACCTCCTGCATGCCATGCAGGCGCTCTCCCAGCTGAGCTAAGGCCCCATCGTCAAGCGGCAATGCCGCTGCCCAATGGATCAGGCCATAATGCGGGATCAACCGCCGGCCGGATGTGGATGGTTTCCAGTGCCTTGGCTCTGAAACCCCGTAATGTCAGGTTGGTGGAGCCTAGCGGGATCGAACCGCTGACCTCCTGCATGCCATGCAGGCGCTCTCCCAGCTGAGCTAAGGCCCCTTCCTGTCACCCAGGCGCCGTTTGGGTCCGGCGCCTCGGAGGTCGCTGCCATTAGGTTGCAGCGACCGCCTTGGCAAGAAGAAAATTTACTTAATTATCGTCTTCGCCATCGTCGCCGGCAGCGTCCACGCCCAGATCGTCGTCACCGCCCAGATCGACGTCATTATCCGGCGAGTCGCCGTCATCATCGACGTCAATGTCCAGATCCAGATCGTCGTCGGCCGTTTCCATCTTGCCGTCGGCGGTCTCGATAACCTTCTTGGGCGCTTCCTCATAAGGCAGCGGTTGTTTGGACTTGAGCACCGGCTCCGGTTCCCAGGCGGTGTTGCAGTTGATGCAAACCACCGGATTGTCCTTACCCAGGTCATAGAAGCGAGTCGCGCATTTCGGGCAGGTCCGCTTCGTGCCCCATTCAGCCTTCACCATGTCCGGCCTGTTCCTTCTCGATGCTCTAACAGAAATCACGCGGCACGACCCGGTCGTCCGCGAAGCGACGGGCGCCTTGCCATAGCGGAACCGCGCTGTCAAAAGCCGGGCGCATTTTTTCGCCTCTTATCTACGGACCCGCCGTGACCGCTTCCCATGAACTACCCCGCCCGATGACCTTCCATGCCGCGCCGGCGCTGTCCGGCCGCGCCGCCGTGCCGGGGGACAAGAGCATATCGCACCGATCACTGATGCTGTCGGCGCTGGCGGTCGGCGAAAGCCGGGTCGAGGGATTGCTGGAGGGTGAGGATGTGCTGGCCACGGCCGCCGCCATGCGGGCGATGGGCGCACAGATCGAGCGGGACGCGGATGGCATCTGGCATATTCATGGCGTGGGCGTGGGCGGCCTGCTCCAGCCCGAATGCGCGCTCGACATGGGCAATAGCGGTACGTCGACGCGGCTGCTGATGGGGCTGGTGGCGAGCCATGCGATCAGCGCGACCTTCATCGGCGACGCCTCGCTCAGCAAGCGGCCGATGGCGCGCGTGACCGATCCGCTGTCGCAAATGGGCGCGAGCTTCACCAGTAGCTCGGGCGACCGCCTGCCGCTCACCATGCGGGGCGCCTGCCCGGCGGTGCCGCTCGATTACCGGCTCCCGGTCGCCTCGGCGCAGGTCAAGTCGGCCGTCCTGCTCGCCGGGCTCAACACGCCCGGCATCACCCGCGTGGTCGAACCGATCCCGACCCGTGACCATAGTGAACGGATGCTCAAGGGCTTTGGCGCCGATCTCAGCGTCGAGACGGACAGCGACGGCACCCGCATCATCCGCCTCGTCGGCGAAGCGGAGTTGCGGCCGCAACAAATCATCGTCCCCGGCGACCCCTCCTCCGCCGCCTTCCCGATGGTGGCCGCACTGCTGGTGCCGGGATCGCAGGTGACGATCGCCAATGTCGGGCTGAACAGCACGCGTGCGGGCCTGATCGACCTGCTGCGCGAAATGGGCGGGAGCATCGAGGTCAGCAATGCCCGCGAAGTCGGCGGCGAGCCGGTGGGCGACCTGATCGTCACCGCCTCCGCGCTGCGCGGGGTGGAGCCGGACTCGGCGCGCGCGCCCAGCATGATCGACGAATATCCCGTCGCCTTCGTCGCCGCCGCGCTGGCGCAGGGGCGCAGCATATTTCGCGGTCTTGAGGAACTGCGCGTCAAGGAATCGGATCGCATCGCCACCATGGCGGCCGGCCTGCGCGCCATCGGCGTGTCGGTCGAGGAACTGGAAGACGGCCTCATCATTGAAGGCAGCGGCGGCGAACCGCTGCCGGGCGGCGGGCCGATCGCGACCAAGCTCGACCATCGCATCGCCATGAGCTTCGCGGTGGCGGGGCTGGTGTCGCGCGACGGCGTCACCATCGACGATATGCGGCCGGTGGCGACCAGCTTCCCCGGCTTCACCGCCCTGCTCCGCGATCTGGGCGCGACGGCGTGACCGGTTGGGCGCTGACCCTCGACGGGCCGAACATCATCGGCCTGATCGGCAGCGCCATCATGGTCGTCGCCTATGCCTATAGCAATATCGCGCGGCAGCTGAACTATCGGCTGTTCAACCTGCTGAACCTAATCGGGTCGCTGCTGCTGATCGGATCGCTCAGCGTGCATTTTAATCTGGCGTCGATGGCGCTGGAAATCGTCTGGGCGGCCATTGCGCTGCTCGGCCTGCTCACCGCCAGGAAGAGACATAAGACATGATCATCGCTGTCGACGGCCCCGCCGCATCGGGCAAGGGCACCATCGCCAAGGCGCTGGGGCACCATTATGGCCTGCCCTGCCTCGACACCGGCCTGCTTTATCGCGCCGTGGGGCTGTCGGTCCTCAAGGCAGGCGGCGACCCGGATCGGGAAAGCGACGCGCTGGCCGTCTGCGGCTTTGACGATGCGCTGCTCGACGAGCCGGCGCTGCGCAGCGAGGCGGTGGGCAGCCTGGCCTCGCGCGTGTCGGTGCATCAGAAGGTTCGCGACGCGCTGGTCCAGCGGCAGCGCGACTTCGCCACCCAGCCGGGCGGCGCGATCCTCGACGGGCGGGACATCGGCACCGTCATCGCCCCTGACGCCGACGCCAAGATCTTCGTCACCGCCAGCGTCCATGTCCGCGCCCAGCGCCGCTTCGCCGATGCCCAGGCGCAGGGTGGCCATCCCGACATGGACAGCCTGATCGCCGACATTCAGGCACGCGATACGCGCGACATGAGCCGCGACCATGCCCCCCTGCGGCAGGCGGACGGCGCGGACTTGCTAGATACAAGCGAACTCACTATAGAAGCGGCCGTCCAGCGGGCGATCGCGCTTGTGGACGCTCAGCTTGAAGGTCGCTCCAGCCAGTGACCCGTCAAGGCGTGCGGCATGGCCGTGCGCCCTTTTCGCTTTTCTCGACTGCGCGTTCCGGCCGCCGCTCCCCGGATACGGACAGGATATTCGATCCTGCCCGTGGTTTGGCCAGGTCCTTGATCGTGCCGCCTCGCAGAAGCGGTGCGGGAATCGGGGGCCAGTTTGAAAAGACCATCGGATACAACCGGTTGGCCAGCAATGATGAATGAAGGAAACCTCATGGCCTCTACGGCATTTCCCTCGCGCGACGATTTCGCCGCGCTTCTCAATGATTCTCTCGGTGGTGAAGACGGCGGCTTTGAAGGCCGCGTCGTAAAGGGCACCGTCACCGCCATCGAAAATGACCTCGCCGTCATCGACGTCGGCCTCAAGAGCGAAGGCCGCGTGCCGCTGCGCGAATTCGCCGCTCCCGGCCAGAAGGCCGAGCTGAAGGTCGGCGACGAAGTCGAAGTCTATGTAGACCGCGTCGAGAACGCCCATGGCGAAGCCATGCTGTCGCGCGACCGCGCCCGCCGCGAAGCCGCCTGGGACAAGCTGGAAGCCGAATTCTCCGAAAGCGCCCGCGTCGAAGGCGTCATCTTCGGCCGCGTCAAGGGTGGTTTCACCGTCGATCTCGACGGCGCCGTGGCCTTCCTGCCCGGCAGCCAGGTCGACATCCGCCCCGTGCGCGACGTCACCCCGCTGATGGACATCCCCCAGCCCTTCCAGATCCTCAAGATGGATCGCCGCCGCGGCAATATCGTCGTGTCGCGTCGCGCCATCCTGGAAGAGACCCGCGCCGAACAGCGCAGCGGCCTCATCCAGACGCTGGCCGAAGGTCAGATCATCGAGGGCGTCGTCAAGAACATCACCGACTATGGTGCGTTCGTCGACCTGGGCGGCATTGACGGCCTGCTGCACGTCACCGACCTCAGCTACAAGCGCATCAACCATCCCAATGAGATGATCAACATCGGCGACACCGTCCGTGTCCAGATCATCCGCATCAACCGCGAGACCCAGCGCATCAGCCTCGGCATGAAGCAGCTGGAAAGCGATCCGTGGGAAGGCGCCGCCGCCAAGTATCCGGTCGGTGCGAAGCTGTCGGGCCGCGTCACCAACATCACCGAATATGGTGCGTTCGTGGAGCTGGAGCCGGGCATCGAAGGCCTGGTCCACGTCAGCGAAATGTCCTGGACCAAGAAGAACGTCCACCCCGGCAAGATCGTTTCGACCAGCCAGGAAGTCGAAGTTCTGGTCCTCGAAGTCGATCCCGAGAAGCGCCGCATCAGCCTCGGCCTCAAGCAGGCTCAGGCCAATCCCTGGGACAGCTTTGCCGAGCGTCACCCGATCGGTTCGACCGTCGAGGGCGAAGTCAAGAATGCGACCGAGTTCGGCCTGTTCATCGGCCTGGACGGCGACGTCGACGGCATGGTCCACATGTCGGATATCGCCTGGGGCATTTCGGGCGAAGACGCGCTGGCGCTGCACCGCAAGGGCGAGACGGTTCAGGCCGTTGTTCTCGACATCGACGTCGAGAAGGAGCGCATCAGCCTCGGCATGAAGCAGCTTGAGCGTGGTGGCCCGGCCGTGGGCGGCACGTCGGCCGCTGCGGCCGGCCTCAACAAGAACCAGACGATCACCGTCACGGTTCTGGAAGTCCGCGACGGCGGCCTGGAAGTCCAGGCTGGCGACGATGGCGCCACCGGCTTCATCAAGCGCAGCGACCTGGGTCGCGATCGCGACGAGCAGCGTCCGGAGCGTTTCCAGATCGGTCAGAAGTTCGACGCCCTGGTAACCGGTTTCGACCGCGCCAAGAAGCCGACCTTCTCGGTCAAGGCGCTGCAGATCGCCGAAGAGAAGCAGGCCGTCGCACAGTATGGCTCGTCCGACAGCGGCGCGTCGCTCGGCGACATCCTGGGCGAAGCGCTCAAGGCGAAGAGCGAAGGCTAATCCTTCCTCTACTGAAACAAAAAAGCTCGCCGGAACCCGTTTCCGGCGAGCTTTTTCTTTGCGCATCTTCCGCCACGCGACCTTGGCTGCCCCTGCCCTTCTGTCCCTAATCGGGAATCGACGCGCCCCCTCCCGGCCCTCATTGTCAAAGCCGCAGCGAATCTTTATGCTGTAAGCGCAACCAGTAAGGGGGGAATCTGGAGTAGCGATGATCCGATCGGAATTGATCCAGAAATTGGCCGATGAAAATCCGGGAATGAGCTTGCAGGAGGTCGAGAAGATCGTCGACCTGTTCTTCAAGGAAATCGTGGATAGACTGTCGGCGGGGGGAAGAGTTGAGCTTCGCGGCTTCGGCGCCTTCACAACCCGGGCGCGCGACGCGCGGACCGGGCGCAACCCGCGGACGGGCGAGCAGGTGCCGGTTTCAGCAAAGCGTGTGCCCTATTTCAAACCGGGCAAGGAAATGCGTGAACGGCTGAACGCCAAACCGGGAGGCTGATACGCCTTCCCGCTCTTGACCTGTGGTCCGCCACCCGTCAGGGAAGGCGCGGCCGCAGGTTCAGGGGCGGACGTGGCGAAATCGGTAGACGCAGCGGACTTAAAATCCGCCTTCCCCAGGAAATGCGGGTTCAAGTCCCGCCGTCCGCACCAACCTGACAGAATGAATTTTTGCCGGCCTCCACAGGATGCGCCGGCTGCGCCCGCGCCCGATGACCGGCGCGGCTTCAACAAGGAACGTCTGGCCTGAGCCCGCGTTGACAGGCGATACGGCAAAATTGCGCCTTATCCGGGGAGGCTTACCCGATGCGCCATGGTTCCTGCTCCGCGCTCGCCCTGCTGCTTCTGTCCGCCTGCAATGACGATGGCGGCGACAGCGCCGGCCCCGCGCCCGCGCCCACTCCAGCACCGACGCCGACGCCCACCCCGACACCCACGCCCACGCCCACGCCGACCAGCGCCGTCAGCAGCAATCCGGTGGCGACGCTCAGCAATCCCTGGGCCATGACCTTCCTGCCCGATGGCCGCATGCTGGTGACCGAACGCGCCGGCCGGCTCCGGCTCGTCACCGCCGGTGGCGAAGTGGCTACCGTCGCCGGAACGCCCGATGTCGCCTTTGCCGGTCAGGGCGGGCTGCTCGATATCGCGCTCGACCCGAATTTCACGAGCAACAACCTCCTCTATCTGAGCTTTGCGGAAGCGGGCTCGGGCGGCTCCGGCCTCGCGGTTGCGCGCGGGACGCTCTCGGCTGATGGGCGGACGATCAGCGGGCTGAGCGTCATCTGGCGGCAGGCGCCCAAGATCGCCAACGATACCCGCCATTTCGGCGGCCGCATGGCGTTCGGCCCGGACCAGATGCTCTACATCACCGCAGGCGAGCGGCATCAGGGCGCGCCGGCGCAGGACCTTGGCGGCACGCTGGGCAAGATCGTGCGGATCGGACGCGACGGGGTCATCCCCAGCGACAATCCCTTTGCGGGCCAGGCCGGCGCACGAGGCGAGATATGGAGCCTTGGCCATCGCAATCCCTATGGGCTGGTCTTCGCTCGCGACGGCCGCCTGTTCGAAAGCGAGATGGGGCCGGAGGGCGGCGACGAGTTCAACCTGATCCAGCGGGGCGCCAACTATGGCTGGCGGCTGGTGTCGGAAGGATCGGATGGCGAACCGCTGCCGCCCCATTCGAGCCGTCCGGAATTAACCGCCCCACTCACCAGCTGGACGCCGGTTATCGCGCCCGGCGGCATGATCCAATATACAGGCCAGCGCTTTGTCGGCTGGGACGGCGACTTCATCCTTGCGGGACTGGTGAGCCAGGGTCTGGTGCGGGTGCGCGTGTCCGGCTCCACCGCCAGCGAAGTCGCCCGCATCGCCCTGGGCACCCGCATCCGCGAAGTGGAGCAAGGGCCGGACGGCGCGATCTGGATATTGGAGGATGGCGCAACGGGCCGGCTCGTCCGCCTCGACCCGGCTTGAAGTCTCAGGGCGAGACGCAGAACCTTCACATCACATTTCGCGCTGCATCGACGCGATCATCATGCGCCATACATTGGCCGAATCGTTCATCACAAATTCGAACGGCACTTGCGGAGTCAGGTGGCGAATGGCTTCCGCACCGCCTTCTTTCATCCGGTCACTCGGCTCGCGCAGCGCTTCCACAACCGCGCGCACCTGCGGCAGATAATCGCGCCAGGCTTCGCCCCCATCCTTGCCGTCCAGCTCGGCCAGTGCATGTGCGGCGCGTTCGATCGGCTTCATATCATGACCCTTCCTCATGGTCCCCGGCGCGGGGCCCCTGAAACATCCTATCGCGGGCGCGTCGGCGCGCCAGCCTCAAAGAGGCAGCGGGGCAGTTTTCCGTTACGGGCGTGACGCTTTTTTCCACCTGAGGGGTAGAATTTCCACCGCCGAGTCGCGATGATGCGACATGGCCGGTGCGATCAATCCTCAAAGCTTCAGCGACTCATTGGTAATCCTGGGGGCGGCGGGGCTTGTCATCCCCGGTTTCGCCCGTTTTCGGATCAGCCCGGTCATCGGCTTCATCCTTGTCGGCCTGCTCGTCGGGCCATCGGGGCTGGGATCGCTGGTCGGCCAATATCCCTGGCTCTGGCACATCACCATATCGAATAGGGAGGCGATAGAACCCTTTGCCGAATTAGGGGTCATATTGCTGCTCTTCTCCATCGGGCTGGAGCTGAGTTTCCGACGATTATGGTCGATGCGCGCGCAGGTTTTCGGCGTCGGCGCGGCAGAGCTGATCGGCAGCGGCGCGCTCATTGCGCTGGGCCTCTATCTGCTGGGCCAGCCGACGACGGGCGCGATCGGGCTCGGGCTGGCGCTGGCCCTGTCGTCCACCGCCGTGGTGCTGCCGATGGTGGGCACGCAGACCGCGGTGGGCCGCGCCGCCTTTTCCATGCTGTTGTTCGAGGATCTCGCGCTCGTCCCCATCATCTTCATGCTGGGCGCGCTGGCCCCGTCGGTGGCGGTCAGCCCCGACGGCGCCTGGAGCGAAATGGCAAGCACGCTGGCGAAGGGCGGTATCACCATCGCCATCATGCTGCTGCTCGGCCGGTTCATCCTGCCCCATGTCTTCAGCCAGGCGGCGCGGACCAAGAGTCCGGAAGTGTTTCTGGCCGCCAGCCTGCTGGTCGTCATCATCTCCAGCCTTGCGACGTCGATCGCCGGCCTGTCGCCGATCGTCGGCGCGCTGCTCGCCGGGCTGCTGATCGCCGAGACCGACTATCATGGCGAGGTCGAGGTGATCACCGCGCCGTTCAAGGGGCTGGCGCTCGGCGTCTTCCTGATCACCGTGGGCATGAGCCTCGACATTCGCGTCATCCTCGCCAATTGGCCCAGCCTGCTGCTGGCGGTGCTGGGCGTGGTGCTGGTCAAGACGCTGGTAACGGCATCGCTCCTCTACCTTTCGGGCGCGCGCAAGGGGCTGGCGATGGAAGTGGGCGTGCTGATGTCCAGCCCGTCCGAAACCACCCTGATCGTCCTGTCGACCGCTGCCGCCGCGCAGCTCATTCTGCCCTCCACCGCCGCCTTCTGGCAGATCGTCACGGCGATCGGCCTCACCATCACGCCGCTGCTGGCGCGGCTTGGCCATAATATGGCGCGGCGCGTCGAGATGGCGCTGGGCGAGGAGCCGGCCGAGACGGAGCAGGAACAGACGGAGGCGGCCGCCGTCGTCATCGGTTTCGGCCGGGTGGGTCACATGGTCTGCGACCTGCTGAAGAGCCATAATCAGCGCTTCATTGTCATCGAATCCGATCCCGATGTGGTCGCCGACGCCCGGCGGCGCGGCTATCCCATCCTGTTCGGCGATGTGTCGCGCACGGAAATGCTGGACAAGCTGCGGCTGGGACATAGCCGCGCGCTGATCCTCACCATGGACGATCCGGTCTTGTCGGTGCGCGTCACCAAGCGGGTGCGCGGCTGGGTGCCCGACCTGCCCATCATCGTGCGCGCCCGCGACACCGACCATGCCGCCCAGCTCTACAAGGCGGGGGCGAGCGATGCGGTGCCCGAGACGCTGGAAAGCTCGCTGCAACTGGCGGAGACGGCGCTGGTCGATCTGGGCGTCGCCATGGGACCGGTGATCGCCTCCATCCACCAGATGCGCGAGGATCTGCGCGTCGGCATCAAGGACGCCGCGCAAATGCAGACCGCGCCCAAGCTGCGGCGGCTGCGGGTGGACGAGGCGGGCTGAACGACGGCGCGTGGCCGCAGCCTGCCCAACATCGCGGATAGGCGATAATCCTGTTCGACAGGGCGGCTCCCGCTGAGCCTTCGCGATGCCCCGATCAGTCGCGCGCGCGGAAGATCGACCAGCCCGTCGCGTCGGCCAGCATCTCCAGCGCCTTTGTCCCGAGTTTGGAGTTGCCATTCTCGTTCAGGCCCGGGCTCCATGTCGCGATGGCCGCGCAGCCCGGGACGATCGCCAATATGCCGCCGCCGACGCCTGACTTGCCCGGCATGCCGACGCGAAAGGCGAAGTCGCCCGACGCATCATAATGGCCGCAGGTCAGCATCAGCGCATTGATGCGGCGCGCGCGGCTGGGCGAGACCACCCTGCCCCCGTCCGGATGGCGCCCGTCCAGCATCAGATAGCGCCCGGCCAACGCCAGTTGGCGACAGCTCATCTCGATCGCGCATTGATGGACATAGCTGCCCAGCACCAACTCGGCGGGATTATCGATATTGTCGAAGGCGCGCATATAGTTGGCGAGCGCCATGTTGCGATAGCCGGTCGCGGTTTCTGACGCCGCCACCGCGCCGTTGATGGCGATGCTGTCGTCGCCGGTCAGATAACGGACGAACCGCAGCATCTCGCCAATGGCGACACGGGGCTGATGCCCGCCCAAATTGATGTCGGCAACGACGATGGCGCCGGCATTGATGAAGGGGTTGCGGGGGATGCCCTGTTCCTGCTCCAGCTGGACGATGGAGTTGAAGGCATTGCCCGACGGCTCCCGGCCCACGCGCGACCATAGCTGATCGCCGACCTTCCCCAGCGCCAGCGTCAGCGCGAACACTTTGGAGACGGACTGGATCGAAAAGCCGATCTCCGCGTCGCCGCCGGTCAGCATCCGGCCGTCCGCGGTGGCGACGGCGATGCCGAAGCGGGTCGGATCAACCTTCGCCAGCTCAGGAATATAGTCGGCGACCCGCCCCCGGTCCGGCGCCTCCGCCATGGCGGCGGCGATGTCCGCGACAATGGCGGCAAGGTCTCCGTCGCGCAGCGTCACACCGCCGGTTCGTCAGGCCGGCACGGCGGCAAGCGCGGCCTTGACCGCTTCGAGCGCCGCCTGCGCCTTGTCGCCATCGGGACCGCCGCCCTGGGCCATGTCGGG
>DAMDPH010000064.1:0-16729 GCA_032082785.1 Sphingobium sp.
AGCGCCGTCGAAGGATCGACCCTGAGCGCCGCTGGCCGCGCCAGCGCCGCCCCCGGCATCCGCTCGCAGGCCGGTGACGCCGGCACCGAAGTCGTCGACAAGGGCGCCGTCACCCGCGACATCATCGCCGCCCCCGAAGGCGACGGCCAGGACGCCCGCGCCTCCGTCCCCCAGCCATAACAGCGCCCAGCGCGCGCAGAAGCGATCCGAAAAGGCCCGGTCCCGAGCCACGCCAGAGGCGGGCGAGGGGGCGGGCCTTTTGCTGTCTGGGCGGCGTGAGCGGGGGACCGAGTGCGAGTCAATTGGTCAGGCCAATCCGTTGCGCACTGTGGGATGATTTTCGTTGTAGATGAAGAAGATGGTCGCGCGCAAAAACTCGTGTGACTGTAACACCCCTGTTGCGTTTCCTATGCTGTAAGCCGCACCGGCCAGACCAGATTGCCAGCAGGAGAAGGGTTCAGGCGGAGGCACGGAGCCGCGGAGGAGGAGCGATTAGGCGCAACAATCTCCCGTCGCCGATAAGGCGGAGCCGACTGGATGCTGAAACAAGTTCAGCATGACGGGTTGGAGAGGGGGAAGGGCGGCATCCCTCAAGCCCATCACCACAAGCCTCACCGTCACGCCCCACCACTGTCACCCCTCACCGTCACCCCAGCGAAAGCTGGGGTCTCAGGCTAACCGGCACACCCGCGAGGCCTGGGAATGAGGCAATGCAGCGCCGTCCCGTGCAGTGGCCATCGCCGCTATCCCGAACGACCCACCCGGAACTATCTCCGCGCCTCCGCGCCTCCGCGCGCAATTTCATCCTCGCAAGCGGCCCGCGCAGAGATCACGGCGGCGCAAAGGCACGTCCCCCAGGGCAACCATTTCCCGCCCCCGCAGCACGCCCCTCTACCCTCAAGCCCGCGCGCCGGTCCCCATGCCCGCGCTATTGTGGCGCAGCGCGCTCAGTACCGTGTCGACGATGGCGTCGGCGTCGAGGCGGGCGTCGGCATATTGTTTCTCGGGCTTGTCCTGATCCTGGAACAGGTCGGGCAGGCGCATCGTGCGGATCTTGAGCCCGGCATCGGTCAGCCCCAGATCGCTCGCCAGCGTCAGCACATGCGCGCCCAGGCCGCCAATGGCGCCTTCCTCGATGGTGACGGCGACTTCATGGCTGCTCAGCAGCTTGCGGATCAGCGCTTCGTCCAGCGGCTTGGCGAAACGCAGGTCGGCGACGCTGGTCGACAGCCCCTTGGCCTCCAGCGCCTCGGCCGCCTTGAGCGCCTCTTCCAGCCGGGTGCCGAGCGAAAGGATGGCGACCTGCCGTCCTTCGCGCACCAGCCGGCCCTTGCCGATCTCAAGCCGTTGCGGCGTGGTGGGCAGGGCGACGCCGGTGCCATTGCCGCGCGGATAGCGCACGGCGATCGGGCCGTCGTCATAGAGGGCGCAGCTATGGACCATATGGACCAGCTCCGCCTCGTCGGCCGCCGCCATCACCACCATATTGGGCAGGGTGGCGAGATAGGCGATGTCGAAGCTGCCGGCATGGGTGCTGCCGTCGGCGCCCACCAGCCCGGCGCGGTCGATGGCGAAGCGGACGGGCAGATTCTGGATCGCCACATCATGCACCACCTGATCATAGGCGCGCTGGAGGAAGGTGGAATAGATGGCGCAGAAGGGCCGCATCCCCTGCGCCGCCAGACCGGCGGCAAAGGTCACGGCATGTTGCTCCGCGATGCCGACATCGAAACAGCGCTGCGGGAATGCCTTGGCGAAAGCGTCGAGGCCGGTGCCCGACGGCATCGCCGCGGTGATCGCGCAGATGGTCGGATCGCGTTCCGCCTCGGCCAGCAGCGCCTTGGCGAAGACATTGGTATAGCTGGGCGGTCCCGGCGGCGACTTGGCCTGCGCGCCGGTGATGACGTCGAACTTCTGCACGCCATGATATTTGTCCGCCGCGGCTTCGGCCGGGCCATAGCCCTTGCCCTTCTGCGTCACGACATGGACCAGGCACGGCCCTTCGGCGGCATCGCGGACATTTTCCAGCACCGGGATCAGATGGTCGAGATTATGCCCGTCGATCGGCCCGACATAATAGAAGCCCAGCTCCTCGAACAGCGTGCCGCCGGTCGCCATGCCGCGCGCATATTCGTCGGTCTTCTTGGCCGCCTTGTGCAGCGGGCGGGGCAGTTTGCGCGCCAGCCGCTTGGCAAGATCGCGCAGGCCCAGAAATTCGCGACTCGACACGAGCCGGGCAAGATAGGCGGACAGGCCGCCGACCGGTGGCGCGATCGACATGTCATTGTCGTTGAGGATGACGATCAGCCGGTTGCCGGCCTCCCGCGCATTGTTCATCGCCTCATAGGCCATGCCGGCGGACATGGCGCCATCGCCGATCACCGCGATCGCCTTGCCCGGCTGGTCGCGCATCTTGTTGGCGACGGCGAAGCCCAGCGCCGCGCTGATCGAGGTGGAGCTGTGCGCCGCGCCGAAGGGATCATAATCGCTCTCGGCCCGCTTGGTGAAGCCCGACAGCCCGCCCGCCTGGCGCAGCGTGCGGATGCGGTCGCGCCGACCGGTCAATATCTTGTGCGGATAGCATTGATGGCCGACGTCCCACACCAGCTTGTCGTTGGGGGTGTCGAACACATAATGGATGGCGGTGGTCAGCTCCACCACGCCCAGCCCGGAGCCGAGATGCCCGCCGGTGACGCCGACGGCGGAGATGACTTCCTGCCGCAATTCATCGGCCAGCTGCCGCAGCTGCTCCGGCTCGAGCGTGCGCAGGTCCGACGGCCAGACGACCTGATCGAGCAACGGAGTGGGGGGGCTATCGTTCATAGGAATATATAGACTCGCAAGGCCATCAGGCCGTTCCGGACGGAAGCATGACGGCCGATCAGGCCGCACACTTGGCGCAAATACCCAAAATCTCGATGACGGGGCGGTCGGGAATGAAGCCTTCGCCCAGCGCGATGGCGCGCACGTCGTTCGTCACCCGATCGTCATCCACATGGGTCGCCTGCTTGCAGTTGCGGCACACCATGAAGATGCAGTCGTGGCGGCAGCCGGGATGAGCGTTGGCCATATAGGCGTTGGCGCTTTCGACCCGCACCGCGATATTGTTGGTCACGAACAGGTCGAGGATGCGGTAGACGCTGTTGGGCGCGACCCGCTTGCCGCGCGCCTGCGATACCGCATCGGCGATGTCATAGGCCGATGCCGGTCGATCCTCCGCCGACAGCGCATCGAAAATGGCCGCGCGCATCGGCGTCCATTGTTCGTCCTGCGCCTCCAGCGTCGCGCGGGCGGCGTCGGCAAGGTTGGTGCCGCTGGGTTCATGATGGTGATGGTGGGGGTGCGCCATTGTCCAACTCTATTCGTGCCAGCCCATGGGGGCAAGGGGCCGCCTGTCAGCCGCGCCAGAAGCGCCAGCCGGCCCAGAGCCAGCCCAGGATCATGATCGTGCCGCCCAGCGGCGTTACCGCGCCGAGCCAGCGCGGCCCGCCCAGCGCCATGACATAGAGGGTGAGGGCGAAGATCGCCGCGCCGATCAGCAGCAGGGCGGATGCGCCGCGCGCGCTCCCCATCAGCGCCAAGGCGGCGACGGCGTGGATCAGCTGGTACAGCCCGCCGGTGCGCAGCCAGTCGGCCGCCTGCGGACTGGCCGCGCCATGGGCGCCGAACGCGCCCGCCGCGATGGCGAGCGCCGCCGACAGGCAGGCCAGCGGGGCGATCATGCGTCGCCTCCGTCGCCACGGCTCAGCAATTGCATGCCCCGGCCGGGCCGGTACATCAGATCCTTGGCCGCCAGCAAATTGCCCTTCTCTATCTGGAGGGCCAGGCGCTGGCCGTCATTGTCGCGATATTGGCGCTCGACCTCCTCGGCCTCTTCGGGCGGCACGCCCAGCGCCTGCATCGCCTTGACGCCCATGCAGATGGCCGACTCATAGACTTCGCGCACCACGCCGGCGAGGGCGACATCCTGCAAGGCCAGCAATTGCCGCCGGTCGAAGGCACGCACCAGCAGCGCCGCCTGCGGGAACGCCTCGGCAATGGGTTCGAGCGCATGGCCGTCGAGCGAGGGATCGTCATGGCAGAAGGCGATGAGCTGCGCATCCTCCGCCCCGGCCCGGCGCAGCAGGTCGATGCGGGTGCCGTCGCCATAATAGACTTTCATGTCGAACCGGCTCGATACCTCGATCTGCGCCGGCTTCTTGTCGATCAGCACGACGCCGAAGCCATGGCCCATCAGCATCTGCGCGACGGTCTGGCCGAAGCGGCCATAGCCCACGATGATGGCGGTGCCGCGCGGCGCGAGTTCCGGCCCGGCCGGGTCGCTCCCGTCCCTGGGCTGGGCGAATTCCAGCCGCCGGGCGAACAGCATCAGGAAGGGCGTGGTGGCCATCGAGAGCGTGACGATGGCGCTGAACAGGCTCGCCGCCTGCGGGGCGATCAAATAGGCATTTTGCGCCTGCGCGAACAGCACGAAGCCGAACTCGCCGCCTTGCGAGAGCAGCAGGCCCGCGCCGATCGCCTGTTGCCACCCCATGCCGAACAGCCGCGCCAGGCCGGTGATGATCGCCGTCTTGGTCGCGACCAGCACCAAGGCGATGCTGATGACGAAGACCGGATTGTCGGCCACCGCGCGCAGGTCCAGCACCATGCCGACCGCGAGGAAGAAAAGGCCGAGCAGGATGGAGCGGAACGGCTCCACATCCGCCTCTATCTCATGCCGATAGGGCGAATCGGCCAGCATGACGCCGGCGACAAAAGCGCCCAGCGCGGTCGAGAGATGCAGCGCATGCATCAGCGCGGCGGCGGCCAGCACGGTGAACAGGCCGACCGCGACGAACAATTCCCGCTCGCCCAGCCGCCCGACCAGATGCAGCAGCGGGCGCAGGATGAAGCGGCCGGCCAGCACCAGCCCGGCAATGGCGGCGACCGTATAGCCCGCCATCACCCATCCGGGCGGCCCCGCGGCATCGGCCGGATTGCGGGAGAGCGCCGCGACGATGGTGATGAGCGGCACGATGGAGAGATCCTGGAACAGCAGGATCGAAAACACCTTCTCGCCGAAGGGCGAGTTGATGCGGCCGCTCGACTTGAGGCCCGGCAGCACCTGCGCGGTCGAGGAAAGGGCGAGCGGCAGGCCCAGCGCGATCGCCGCGCCCCAGGTGAAGCCGGTGGAATAGAAGATGATCGCCGTCAGCACGCAGCCGCACAGCACCACCTGCGCCAGACCCAGCGCGAAAATGTCGCGCTTCAACCGCCAGAGCCGCGCCGGATGCAGCTCCAGCCCGACGAGGAAGAGCAGCAGCACGATGCCGATTTCGGCGATGGCGAGTTTCGATTCGCCGCCGCCGACCAGACCCAGCCCCTGCGGCCCGACCAGCGCGCCGGCGACCAGATAGCCCAGCACGGCACCCAGGCCGAACCGGCGGAACAGCATCACGAACAGCACCGCCGCGCCGAGCAGGATGACGCCTTCGGACAGCAGTATGTCGGTCGCGCTGACGGCGGGAGCCACGCTCTCCATCAGGCGTCCGCCATGCGGGCGGCCTCCGCAATGGCCTCGAAACCGAGGCGGATCGACGGGTGCCGCGCGGGATAGTCGCGCGCGGGCGCCAGCACCGCGAGGCCCGGCCAGAAATCCAGATCGTCGCTCTCGCCCGAAAGATAGGCGGTCAGCCGGTCGCGCGCGTCGGCCAGTTCCTCCGCGCTCATGCCGATCGCCTGCGCCGCCATTAGCGCCGCCGACGCCTGCCCCAGGGCGCAGGCTTTGACGTCCAGCCCCATTTCCGCGAGCCGCCCGTCCGCCATCCGCACATCGGCGGTGACGCGCGATCCGCAGGTGGCGGATCGTTTCTCGACGCTCGCCTGCGGGTCGGGCAGGCGGCTGTGATGCGGGATGCTGGCAGCAAGCCGCAATATGTCGTTGTTATAGAGGGAGGCGCTCATCGCCCACCATGTAGGACAGGAAAGCGGCGGGGTGAAGGCGCAAGAGATCGCCTCCGTAACTTTCCTCCTGCGGCAGGCGCGCTTCCCTCGTGGCTTGTGCCGGGGCGGCGGCGGGCCTATCGCGCCGGACATGAGCGAACCCGCCCCGCCGACCCGCCGCATCCTGGTGGATGCCGACGCCTGCCCGGTGAAGGAGGAGATTTACAAGGTCGCCTTCCGCCACGCCGTGCCGGTCACCATCGTCAGCAACAGCCCCATCCGCGTGCCGCCGCATCAACTGGTCGACCGGGTGGTGGTAAGCGACGGCTTCGACGCCGCCGACGACTGGATCGCCGAGCGGGCGGACGCCGGCTGCATCTGCGTCACCGCCGACATATTGCTCGCCGACCGCTGCCTCAAGGCCGCGGCGCTGGTGATCGCGCCCAATGGCAAGCCTTTCACCATGGACATGATCGGCGCCGCCATCGCGACCCGCGCGATCATGGCCGACCTGCGCGCCGGTGGCGATGTGGTGGGCGGGCCGCCGCCCTTTGCCAAGACGGATCGCTCCCGCTTCCTCTCCGCGCTGGACGAGGCGCTGGTGCGGCTGGGGCGGCAGCGGCGATGACGGCGCGCCAATGGGACGCGATCATCCTGGGGGCCGGCGCCGCCGGGATGATGTGCGCGGCGGTCGCCGGGCAGCGGGGGCGGCGGGTGCTGCTGGTCGATCATGCCGACGCGCCGGGGAAGAAGATCCTCATTTCCGGCGGCGGCCGTTGCAACTTCACCAATATCCACACCGCGCCGGACCGCTATCTCTCCACCAATCCCCATTTCGCCAAGTCGGCGCTGGGCCGCTATCGCGCGCAGGATTTCCTCGCCCTGGTCGATCGCTACGGCATTGCCTGGCATGAAAAGACGCTGGGCCAGCTATTCTGCGACGGGTCGGCGCGGCAGATCGTCGCCATGCTGGAGTCGGAATGCGACGCGGGCGGCGTCACCATGGCGCTGGGCGCGCCGGTGGGGGAGGTCGGCCATGCCGATGGCCTCTATCGGGTGACGCTCGCCGACGGCGAGCATCAGGCGCCCGCTCTGGTGGTGGCGACCGGCGGCCCGTCCATTCCCAAGCTCGGCGCGACCGGCTTTGCCTATGATCTCGCGCGTCGCTTCGGCCTGTCGGTGGTGCAGCCGCGCCCGGCGCTGGTGCCCTTCACTTTGGGGCCGGAGGATGCGCTGTTCCAGTCGCTCTCGGGCGTCTCCGCCCCGGTCGAGGTGCGCTGGAACAAGACCCGCTTTCGCGAGGCGGCGCTGTTCACCCATCGCGGCCTGTCCGGCCCGGCGATGCTGCAAATCTCCTCCTACTGGCAGCATCGCACGCCGATCCATGTCGATGTCCTGCCGGACCGTGAGGGCGAGTGGCTGGTCGCTGAAAAGCGCGCCCGCCCGCGCGTGACGCTGCGCCGCCTGCTGGGGCAGGCTCTGCCCGAGCGGCTGGCCGACGCGCTGCTCGAACGGCTGGCGCTGGAGGGGGAACTTGCCAATCTGTCCGACAAGGCCCTGCGGCAGGCGGCGGCGCGGCTGAGCGACTGGCCGTTCACGCCGTCCGGGACCGAAGGCTATGCCAAGGCCGAAGTCACCGTCGGCGGCATCGCCACCGCCAATCTCTCCTCCCGGACGATGGAGGCGAGCAAGGTGCCCGGCTTCTACGCGATCGGCGAGGCGGTCGATGTGACCGGCTGGCTTGGCGGCTATAATTTCCAATGGGCCTGGGCCAGCGGCTGGGCGGCCGGGCAGGCGCTCTGATCGCGCAGGGCAGGTGCGGAGCGAAAGCCCCGCTCGGCGGTTGGAAGCCCGATGGCATCTGACAGGAGCGAGCGATGACCGACGCGACCAACCCCGGCGATGAGGCGCAACCCGGCACCCCCGGGACCGGCGAGGATATCTGCCCCCGCTGCGGCGGCACCGGCCTGCTGGAGGATCAGCCCTGCGCCCATTGCGGCGGCACCGGCCGGGTGGTGGAGGGAATTGGCGGAGCCTGAGCCGCCCCGCCGCTAATCCCTTTCACTTATTCCTGCGGCTCGCCGCTCTCCGGCCCGCCTGGGCGGGTCGGCACCACGCGCGGCGGTGCGTTGTCGGCGGGAGGCGGGCCGGGCGGCGTTTCGACCGGCAGGCGGATCTGGCTGCCGCCGATATCCAGCGTTACGCCTTCCTCATCGACGCCCACGCCCACATTGCCGATGGCGCCATCCACCGCGACATTGGCGATGGCGTTGACCAGATCGGAATCCTGTTCCTCCACCGGCACCTGCTCGACCGGCTCGTTGATCGCGCCCGCCATGAAGCTGCGCCAGATGCGCGCGGGAATGCCGCCGCCGGCCGCGCCGCCGGGCAGGGGGCTGTTATCGTCATTGCCGATCCACACCGCCGTCACGAGCCCGCCGGCATAGCCCACGAAAATCGCATCGCGGCTGTCCTGCGTCGTCCCGGTCTTGCCGAAGGTGCTGGTGCGCAAGGCCGCCGCGCTGCCGGTGCCGCGATTGGCGGCGGAGGAGAGGAGATCGCGAATCATCGCCAAATGGTCGTCGCTGAACCGCCGCTGCCGCTTCATCAGCCGCGCGAACCAGCCCTCATCCTCGGGCGGCAGGCCATGGCCGACTACCGGATAGACGCCCGCCGCCACGGCGGCATAGGCTTCAGCCAGTTCGATGAGCGGAATTTCGGAGGTGCCCAGCGCCAGGCTCAGATCCTCGGTCAGCGGTGCGGTCACGCCCAGATCGCGCGCCACCTGAATGACATTGTCGACCCCGACCTTCTGCGTCAGCCGCACCGCCGCCACATTGCTGGACGCGGCGAATGCCTGACGCAGCGTGATGCGGCCGCGATATTTGCCGCCATGATTGGCCGGGCGATAGCTGCCGACGGTGATCGGGCTGTCGTCGATCAGATCCTCCGGAGTCATGCCGGCGCGGAAGGCGGCGAGGTAGACGAACAGTTTGAAGGTGGAGCCGGGCTGCCGCTTGGCCTGTACCGCGCGGTTGAAGGCGCTCTTGCTATAATCCTTGCCCCCGACCATCGCGACGACGCTGCCGTCCGGCTTCATCGCCACCAGCGCCGCCTGCGCCTTGCCCGGCACGGATCGGCGCACGGCCCGCTCGGCGAGGCGCTGGATGCGCCAGTCGAGCGTGGTCGCGACATGCTGCGGGCCGTAGACGGCGCCGGCGCGGTCGCGCGCCTCCGGCAGCACCCAGTCGGCGAAATAGGTGCCGCTGACCGATTCGGGCGACTCATGGACGTTAAGCCGCGCGACGGGCAGGGCGTTGCGCTCCGCCTGGCTGATGAAGCGCGCATCGACCATCGCCTGCGTCACCAGCGCGGCACGGGCGCGCGCGCCCTTGAGGTTGCTGGTGGGGGCAAGCCGCGACGGCGCCTTGAGCAGGCCCGCCAGCATCGCCGCCTGCGGGATGGTCAGCCGTTCGGGCGCGCGGTTGAAATAATGCATCGCCGCCGCGCGCAGCCCATAGACATTGTCGCCGAAATAGACGTTCGAAAGATAGCGTTCGAATATCTGGTCCTTGGTCAGCCAGGCTTCGAGCCATAGCGCGATCAGGGCCTCGCGCGCCTTGCGGCCGAAGGTGCGGTCGCTCGACAGGAACACGCCCTTGGCCAGCTGCTGGGTGATGGTGCTGCCGCCCTGCGACGCGCCATCGGACCAGAGATTATGCCAGGCCGCCCGCGCGATGCCGCGCGGATCGACGCCCCAATGGCTGTAGAAACGCCGGTCCTCGATCGCCATGAAGGCTTGCGGCACATGGGCCGGCAGTTCGGCGATCGTCACCGGCTTGTCGATCACCGCGCCGCGCCTGGCGATCACATGGCCATCGGTCGACATCAGGCTGATGCTGGGCGGCGCGATCGGCTCCAGCGACCGGGACAGCGGCGCCGTCACCGCCAGCCAGGCGATCAGGATCATCAGCAGCGCCAATGCGGCCGCGACCACCCATCCAAATATCTGAAGCCGCCGCTTCCACGGGCTGGGCGGGGCGAAGGCGCTGGGCGGTCCAGCACCAAAGGCGCGCGGCGGCGGCGGCGTGGCGGGCGGAGAAGAGAGGAAATCGTCCATCGGTCCGGTCATGCTGTATTGTCAGCCTGATACAGTCAAGCCTGTCCCGCGGCGGGACGTTCCATCCTGTACCGTAAAAAGATGCTGGCGTTTATGGTAAATGAATTGTTAACCATAGGATATGCGAACCCGAGCCCTTGTCCTCACCAGCGAATCCGCTCGCCATCCCTTTCGCCGGCGGCTGCCGCAGCATGTGCTGCGAACCGAGGCGCTAGCGGCCGGCATCGCGCCGCCGACGGCCGATGACGACCGGGACTGGAAGCTGTTCCTGCTGAGCTTCGGCGCGTTCTTCACGGCCTTTTACAGCTTCATCTTCTGATCGCGCCGGGGCGGCGCGATCAGGCGCATGTCGTGCCGTCGCACGCCTTGTGCAGCGACCAGGCGATGGCCGCGCAGGGAAGGCACAGCGCCGCCACCAGCAGCAATTGCGTCACCACCGGCACGCCCGCCATGGTGAGGCCGATGGCGATCAGCGATCCGATGACCATGGCACCGGAATTGACGATATTGTTCGCCGCCACCGTCCGCGCCGCCTCGCACTTCTCCACCGTAGTGGTGAGGAAGGCGTAGAGCGGCACTACGAACATCCCGCCAAAGGTCGCAACGCCCAGCAGACAGAGCGACAGCGGGATCGCCAGCCGATGGGCGAGGAAGTCCCTCAGCGACAGAAGATGCCCCTCCGGCGCCTGCGGCCAGATCGCGCAGACGATATGGAAGGCGACGATGAACAGCCCCATGCCGATCACCGAGGCCGGTGCATATTTGGCCGAGACATGGCCCTGCAACAGCCGGTTGATGGCGATAGAGCCGATGGCGATGCCGATGGAGAAGATGGCGAGGAACAGGCTCGCCACCGCCTTGTCGGCGTTCAGCACATTCTTCACCAGCGGCGGAAACTGGATGAACAGCACCGCGCCCACGGCCCAGAAGAAGCTGATCGCCATGATCGCCAGGAACAGCCGGCGGATATGCATGGTGCCCCGCACCAGCGCGACGGAGGATCGGATGATGTGGAAGTCGATCGGCTGCTTGGCCAGCAGCGATGGCGCCGGCGGCACGGCGCGGCCGGCAATATAGCCGACGATCGCGGTCAGCACGACGCCCACCGCCGCCGCCTCGATCGGGATGATGCCGGCCAGGATGGTGCCGGCGAGGATGGCGATATAAGTGCCCGCCTCCACCAGCCCGGTGCCGCCCAGCACTTCCTCATCATGAAGATGCTGCGGCAGGATCGCATATTTGATCGGACCGAAGAAGGTGGAGTGAATGCCCATCGCGAACAAAGCGACCAGCAGCAGCGGGATGGCGACGCCATGGACGGCGGTGCCGGTCCAGATCAGCCCCAGCCCGGCCGCGCCCACCGCCATGATCGCGATTTCGGCCGCCTTGACGTAGCGGATGATGACCGCCTTGTCCCGCTGGTCCGCCAACTGCCCCGACAGCGCCGACAGCAGGAAGAAGGGGATGATGAACAGGCCGGTGGCCAGCGCGCTGAACCAGGTTTCCGACTGTTCGTCATTATAGACCTGATAGACGACGAACAGCACCATCGCATTCTTGAACAGATTGTCGTTGAAGGCGCCGAGGAGCTGAGTGATGAAAAGCGGCAGAAATCTGCGCTTGTTCAAGAGCCTTAGGGAGGCTTGCATGGATCGGGGGGGCTTCTTCGCTGTGGCGGAACGAAGCGGGGTCTAGCCGGTGCGGGCCGCTCTGTCCAACAAAGACGGCGGCCGCCGCCGGGCGATCCCGGCTCCGCTCGGCCCGCATCGCCGGTCGAGCGGCTTGTGCAGCGCGACGGACTGTGGCACGTCGCCGCCATGCTGACGCTGCCCAATGTGCTGACGCTTTCGCGCATCCTCACCGTGCCGCTCCTGGTCGCGCTGCTCTGGCCTGCGGAGGTCGGCGCGCGCTGGACCACCGGCTATGCGCTCGCCTTCGGCCTATATTGCCTGATGGGCATCACCGATTATTTCGACGGCTATCTCGCCCGCGCGCAGGGGGCCGTGTCGAAACTGGGCGTCTTCCTCGATCCCATCGCCGACAAGATCATGGTCGGCGCCGTCATCCTGATGCTGGCGGCGACGCGTGACATTGCCGGCATCCATATCGTCGCCGCAATGATCATCCTGCTGCGGGAGATCGCCGTGTCGGGCCTGCGCGAATTTCTCGCCGGGTTGCAGGTGTCGGTGCCGGTGTCGCGGCTGGCCAAGTGGAAGACCACCTTTCAGCTGATCGCGCTGGGCGCGCTGATCCTGGCGGGCGCGGTGCCGCAATTCCCCTTCGTCCAGATGGTCGGCATCACCACCCTGTGGGCGGCGGCGATCCTGACGCTGCTGACCGGCTGGGATTATCTGCGCGTCGGCATCCGGCATATGGATTGAGGATGGCGACGCTCAGCCTCCTCTATTTCGCTTGGGTGCGGGAAGCGGTCGGCCGGGACGAGGAACGGATCGATCGGCCATCGCCCGACGCCACCATCGCCGATGTGATCGCGCAGCTGGCGCAGCGCGGCGGCGGCTATGCGCAGGCGCTGGGCGATACGACCAAATTGCGCGCCGCGCTCGACCAGAATTTCGCCCCGCTGGACGCCCGCATTGGCGACGCGCGGGAACTGGCGCTGTTTCCGCCGGTGACGGGCGGATGAAGCGGATCGCCATTCAGGCGGCCGATTTCGACCCCGGCGCGGAGCTGACCGCGCTGGAGGCACTGGGCGGCGGCGGTGTGGCGAGCTTCACCGGCATCGTCCGCGGCGAGGGCGGGCTGATCGCGCTGGAACTGGAACATTATCCGGCGATGACGCAGCCGCAGGTCGAGCGGATCGCGCAACAGGCGATGGACCGCTGGCCGCTGCTGGGGCTGAGCCTCATCCACCGCCACGGGCGGCTGGAGCCGGGCGCGCGCATCGTCTTCGTCGGCACCGCCTCGCGCCATCGGGTCGCGGCGCTGGAAAGCTGCGCCTTCCTGATCGACTGGCTCAAGTCGCGCGCGCCCTTCTGGAAGAAAGAGCATTTCGCTGACCGCGAGGCCAGCTGGGTCGCCGCCCGCGCGGAAGATGAGGCGCGGGCGCAGGGCTGGGCGGGGTAAGTAGCCGCCCCTGACAGACCCGTTCAGGCTGGGCCTGGATGGCGGAGGCGATCCCGCGCGGCTCGCGCTAATCGACCTTCGCCTTGCTCGGCTTGCGCCGGCCGCCTGATCCCTTCGCCGCCTCCCGCAGCAATTCGGCGAGCAGGTGAAATTCCTTCTCGCGCGGGCTGTTCTTGCGCCACACCAGCGCGATGTCGCGATAGGCGCGATCCGACTGGAGCGGTCGCACGGTGATCTGCGTATGCTCGAGCAGGCCGCCGTCGATCGCCATTTCCGGCAGCATGGTGACGCCCAGCCCATTATCCACCATCTGCACCAGCGTATGCAGCGACGTGCCCATCATCGTCGCGCTCGCCCGCAGGTCGGGCCGGTTGCAGGCGGCGAGCGCATGATCCTTGAGGCAATGGCCATCCTCCAGCAGCAGCAGCCGGCTCTCATCGATCATGTCCGGCCCGATCCATTCGGGCGGATCGATCGGCTCGTCGCGCGGGAAGGCGATGTAGAGCCGGTCCTGAAACAAAATCTCGCTGTCCAGCTCGCCGGTGGGAAAGGGCAGGGCGAGCAGCACGCAATCGACATTGCCATGGCGCAGCGACTCGATCGCCGCCTGACTCGTTTCTTCGCGCAGATAGAGTTTCAGCTCCGGCCGGTCGGCGCGCAGGCGCGGCAGCAGGCGCGGCAGCAGGAAGGGTGCGATGGTGGGGATGACGCTCATCCGCAGTTCCCCAGTCAGCGGCTTGCCCGATGCTTCGGCGATCGCCGCCAGCTCCTCCGCCTCGCGCAGCACGCGATGCGCTTTCTCAACGATCCGGTCGCCCAGCGCGGTAAAGCGCACCACCCGGCGCGTCCGCTCCACCAGCGTGACGCCGATCAGCGACTCAAGCTCGCGAATGCCCGCCGACAGCGTCGACTGGGTGACGTAGCAGCTGTCCGCCGCCTTGCCGAAATGCCCCTGTTCCTTCAGCGCCACCAGATATTGCAGCTGCTTGAGGGTCGGCATGTAGTTGGACATATATCGGAATCCTCGATCAATGACCCCGGTCTATGATGATCTAGCCGATGAAGCCAAGCCCCTTGAGCAGCCCGAACAGCGAGGTCAGCGTCAGGATCGTCCCCACCGCCACGAACAGCAGCTTGGGCGCGACATGGCGGGCGAGCATGGCGCCCAGCGGTGCGGCCAGCACCCCGCCGATCAGCAGGCCGACCGTATAGGTGGTGAAAGTCTCCCACCCCAGATGGAAGAGGAAGGTCAGGCTGATCGTGCAGGTGAGGATGAACTCCACGCTGTTGACGGTGCCGATGGTGTGGCGCGGGCTCGACCCCTGGAGCAGCAGGTTGGACGTGACGACCGGCCCCCAGCCACCGCCGCCCGTCGCATCCATGAAGCCGCCCACCAGCCCCAGCGGCGTGACCCAGCGCGGGTTGCGCTTGGTCGGCGGCAGATGCAGGCCGCGCCAGACGAGATAGAAGCCGATCCCCAGCAGATAGGCCTGAACGAAGGGTTTGACCGCCGCGCCGTCGATGGCGGACAGCAGATAGGCGCCGGTCACGCCGCCGATCACGCCGGGGATGATGAGGCGGGCGAACAGGCCCCAGTCGACATTGCGATGCAGGATATGGCTTATCGCCGACACGCCGGTGGTGAAGGTTTCGGCTGCATGGACGCTGGCGGAGGCGCGGCTGGGCGGCACCCCCATGGCCAGCAACAGGGTGCTCGAAATCACGCCATAGGCCATGCCCAGCGCGCCATCGATGATCTGCGCGCCGAAGCCGATGAGGATGAAGGGCCATATGTCGCCGAAATGGGCGAGGAAGAGATCGATCATCCGGGTTCCTTGAAGACTATCTCTACTTCACTTGTTGAAATAGTCGCGGCTGCCAAGAAAGTTTCTGTTTGGCACTGCGAAGGGGCGATAGGCCGGCGCATCTGGAAAAATCCTGCCCCCCCCTCTATATCCCCTCGATCGCAAAGATATTTTTCAGGGTAGACCAGGGACGTTCCAATGTTGCGCAGGCTCACTTCCTATCTGGATTCGGTCAAAGCCCGCGATCCCGCGCCCCGGTCCCGCGCGGAAATCCTGCTCTATCCCGGCATCTGGTCGCTCGCTTTTCATCGGGTGGCGCACCGTCTCTACCGGGCCAATTTCTTCTTCCTGGCGCGGGCGGTCAATCACCTCTCCCGCTTCCTGACCGGCAATGACATTCATCCCGGCGCGAAAATCGGGCGGCGCTTCTTCATCGACCATGGCTTCACCGTGATCGGCGAGACGGCGGAGATTGGCGACGATGTCACCCTTTACCAGAATGTCACGCTGGGCGGCACCGATCCGGCGAACGGCATCGCCGGAAAGCGTCACCCGACGCTGGCCGATGGCGTGATCGTCGGGTCGGGCGCGCAGGTGCTCGGGCCGGTGCAGGTGGGCGCGCGCGCCCGCGTCGGCGCCAATGCGGTGGTGACAAAGGATGTGCCCGAGGGCGCGACCATGGTCGGCATTCCCGCCCGGCAGATGCTGGTCGACGTCACCGCCTATCAGCGCGACTTCCTGCCCTATGGCACGCCCTGTTCGGACTGTTTCGATCCTGAAAAGCAGAAGCTGGAAATGCTCCAGTGCGAGGTGGAGCAGTTGCAGAAGCGGCTTGCCGAACTGATGATGGAGCGGCAGACGCCGGTCATCCCCGATGACCGTCAGGAGCGCGGCCGCGCCTGATGTCCAATATAACGCCGTTTCCCTCGCAATCGGGTCGGCCGGGGCAGGTCGGCTTCGACCGGCTGGAGCTGCAACGGATCATGGACCTATATGGCCGCATGGTGTCGGCCGGCCATTGGCGCGACTATGCCATGGATCTGGGCCGCGACGCCGCCATCTTCTCCGCCTTTCGCCGCGCCGCCGAACGGCCCGAATATCGGATCGAAAAGCGCCCGGCCCTGCGCAACCGGCAGGGCATGTGGTCGCTGGTGGGGGAGGGCGGCGCCGTCCTCAAGCGCGGGCAGGATCTGCATAATGTCCTCGCCCCCGTCGAACGCAAGCTGATGCGCATCGTCGAGGACTGACGCGCCGCCCCGCCTCAGACGGCGGGGCGTTCCAGATAGGGCAGCCGGTCGTTCAGCGTTGCCGGCAGGCAGGCACCCACCATCGCCCGCGCATGATGCCAGAGCGCCGACAGCAGCAGCAGCGCCGAACCGATCACCAGCGCGGTGAAGGCCGCCGACAGCTCCACCGCGCCCGCCTTCTGGAACAGGGCGTAGAGGGCGAAGAGGACATAAGCGAGGCTCGACACCAGCAGTGCCCGCCGGTCGATCGCCAGCGCCACGAGGCCAAAGGCGACATAGAGCAACAGCACCATCACCGCGCGGCCAGCGCCCATGTCGCCGCTGTCGAACACGCCCAGCATCTGGAACAGCGAATGGGCGATCAGCGGCGCGGCGGTCAGGTGCAGCCAGAAGGCGACATCGGACCGGCGCGTGGTGCGGCCGCGATCGCTCATGTCCCAATACATGGCGAAGCTGAAGAGAGTGAGGCCGGCGCCCAGCAGCAGCAGGCGGAACAGCATGTCGCTTTCCGGCGCGGCCGCCATGATGAGCGCGCCCAGCGTCGCCGCCGC
>DAMDPH010000065.1:0-16517 GCA_032082785.1 Sphingobium sp.
CAAGCAAGCTGTCGCCGCGCAGCTTCTGGCCGAAGGCCGCCACCGCGCAGACGAAGGCGCTGTCGCCCGACGGCGCGCGGGCGCTGGCGATCAGGCTGGCGGGCACGGCCCGCTCGATCAGGCGACTGTCCCCGCCCTCCGGCGCCTTGTAGCGCAGCTTGACGAAGGCCAGCTCATTGCCGCGCGCGGCGGCCGGTTCGGCGCGGTTGGCGGGATAGCGCCGTTCCGCCGTCCAGCCCTTCGCCCCGGCCGGCACGATTTCATACAGGGCAGTCACCTGATGCCCCGCCCCGATATCGCCGGCATCGACCGCATCATTGTTGAAATCCTGTTCCGACAATGCGCGATTCTCATAGCCGATCAGCCGATATTCGCTGACGCGGGCGGGGTTGAATTCCACCTGCACCTTCACATCCTTGGCGATGGTGACGAGCGTGGCGGAAAGCTGATCCTGCAACACTTTCCGCGCTTCGTCGGGACCGTCGATATAGGCATAATTGCCGTTGCCGACATCGGCGATGCGCTCCATCATCGCTTCATTATAATTGCCGGTGCCAAAGCCAAGCGTCGTGAGCGTGATGCCGTCGTCGCGGTTGCGCTTGACCATCTGTTCCAGCGCGTCCTTATCGCTGATCCCGACGTTGAAATCGCCGTCGGTGGCAAGGAAGATGCGGTTCACCGCGCCCTTGCGGAAGCTCTTGCGCGCCAGTTCATAGGCAAGGGCGATGCCCTGCCCCCCGGCCGTCGAGCCGCCGGCCTCCAGGCACTCCAGCGCCTCCATCACATAGCGTTTCTCGAAGGTCGGCTCCAACACCACGCCGGCGCTGCCGGCATAGGCGACGATGGCGACGCGGTCGTCCGGCCGCAGCCGATCGGCCAGTCCCTTCAGCGCGGTCTTGACCAGCGGCAGCTTGTCGCTGCCGTTCATCGATCCCGACGTGTCGACCAGAAAGACCAGATTGGCCGGCGGTCGATCCCTGCCCCCCACATCATAGCCGCGCAGGCCGATGCGCAGCAGCCGCGTATCGCTGTTCCAGGGGGTGCGCATCACATCGGTGGTGACGCTGAACGGCCGGGCGCGGTTGGCCGGGCGCGGATAGTCGTAGCGGAAATAGTTGATCAGCTCCTCCGTCCGCACCGCTTCGGGCGGCACCGGCTGCCCGTCGCGGAGGAAGCGGCGGACATTGGCATAGGCGCCGGTATCGACATCGACGGAGAAGGTGGAGACGGGCACGGTCGCGACCTGCTGCACATCGGCGACCGCTTCGCCGGCATAGCGTTCGCGATTGCCCGCCGCGCCATAGGGCGGGGCGGAGACGGGAAGCGGTGCGAAGGTTGGCGTGGGGCTCCGGGCATTTTGAGATGACTGCACCCGACTACCCGACACATTGATGCTGGGGCTGGCATAGGCCGCTGGCGGCGTGGGCGCAGCCGTCGTTGGAACGGGTGGCGGTGGCGGCGGAGGGGGCGGAGGCGGAGGCGGAGGGGGCGGTGGCGGCGGCGGCGGTGGTGATGATGGACGCGGCGCGGGGGCCGGAGCGCTGAACACGGGCGGCGCGGCAAAATTTCGGCGCTCATGGAGCCGGCACCGGACGGGCGAGTCGTCATCCGGGCGGGCGACGGGAGCATCCTGCGCGAAGGGCGCGGCGGGCGCGCTGGTGGCGATCAGGCTGGACATGGCCATAACGGCAAGCATGGAACGCAGGCGCATATGCGAGAACCCTCCCCCATTTCGATGATGTGATAAGATCACATAAAGCGACACCGGGCAAGCGCCTTGGCCCTTGCCCGGACCCTTGCGGCGACCCTAAGGAGATCGCCTGACTAACCTTCTGAAAAAGGAAACATGATGCGGCCTTCGTCCCGCCTTGCCCTTCTCCCCCTCATCGCGCTGGCCGGCGCCCTCTCCGCCCCCGCGCTGGCGCAGAAGGACGCGCCCGATGCCGCCAAGCAGCATGCCGAGCAGGTGGCCGAGGCGGTCGCCGCCAATTGGGCCAGCGCGCCGGTCGAGGAAGTGACCAAGAGCAGCAAGGGCACGGCGCGGGTCGACGGCAAGGCGATCGCCTATACACAGACCGCCGGCACGCTCACCATCCGCGACGCCAAGGGCAAGCCGGTCGGCAGCATGTTCTACACCGCCTATGTCGCGCCGGGTAAGAACCGCCCCGTCACCTTCTTCTACAATGGCGGGCCGGGCTCCTCCTCGCTGTGGCTGCGCATGGGCAGCTTCGCGCCCGAGCATGTCCGCACCAACGATCCGCAGGCGGTCAAGCCCGCCCCCTTCGATGTCGGCCCCAATCCCGACAGCCTGATCGGCAGCACCGACATGGTGTTTCTGGACGCGATGGGCGCGGGCTATTCGCGGCCGCTGGGCGATGCCAAGCCGTCCGACTTCTATGGCGTGGATCAGGATGTCGATGCCTTTGCCAAGGCGATCATCCGCTATGTCACGAAAAATGGCCGCTGGGGCGATCCCAAATATATATTCGGCGAAAGCTATGGCACCACCCGGTCGGGCGCGCTCGCCTATCAGCTGGAGGATCGCGGCCTGGCGCTGAACGGTGTCGTCCTGCTGTCGTCGATCATGAATTATGGCGTGCGCCAGTCGGGCTTCGACACCATCCATATCGGCTATATCCCCAGCTATGCCGCGACCGCCTGGTATCATAACCGCGTGCCGGGCGGCCGCCCCGCCAGCCTCGACCAGTTTGTCGAGGAAGCGCGCCAGTTCGCCAACGGCCCCTATGCCGCCGCCCTGCTGAAGGGGCAGGATATCAGCGCGCAGGAAATGGACAGCGTCGCCCAGCAGATGAGCCGCTTCACCGGCCTGTCGCCCGACTATCTCAAGCGCGCCAATCTGCGCGTCAACCTGTCGCGCTTCCGCAAGGAATTGCTGCGCGACAGCCGCGAGACGGTGGGCCGCTTCGACAGCCGCTACAAGGGGATCGACGATGACGCGGCGGGCGAGACGCCCGACTATGACGCATCCAGCACCGGCATCACCGGCCTGTATGTCGGCAGCTTCCTAGATCAGGTCACGCGCCAGATGGGCTATGAGACAGACCTCAGCTATCGGCTGAGCGCGCGCGAGGGCGACGATTTCAAATGGGACTGGAGCCATGAGCCGCCGTCCGGCGGGAAGCAGAATGTCGCCGACGTGACCGCCGACCTGTCCACCGCCATGCGGATCAACCCGCATATGCGGGTGCTGTCGCTCAACGGCTATTATGACATGGCGACGCCCTTCTTCTCCACCGAGCGCGACCTCAAGCATATGATGCTGGAGCCGGCGCTGCGGCCGAACCTGCAGTTCCGCTATTACCCCGCCGGGCACATGATCTATCTGAACCCGGAAGCGCTGCACCAGATGCGGCTCGACATGGAACGCTATTATGCGGAGGGCGCGCGCTAATCCTCCCCGGCCCGGTGAGGGGGACCGTCCGCAAAGCGGATGGTGGAGGGGCAGGTCCGGCGCGATAAAAGTTTGTTGGAAATGCGCGCCTTCGCGCATTTCGGTACCGCACCGGCCCGCTCCCCCACCCGGCCACCCATAGGATACTGCCGTTGGGAGGCTGGGCGGGGGCGCGGGCCGGGACGGCGATGCGCCAGAGGCGCATTTTCAAACGCCTGAAAGATGATCCCCGGCACCGGCCGGGGATCAGTTTCGCTTAATGATCGCTCGCCGCGAAGGCGCCGATGCCGGTCTCCGCGCGCAGGCGCTGGGCGGCATAGCCGTCGCGATCCACCGCCGCGCGGGCCGAGCGGTCCAGCGTGGAGATGAGCCAGATGGCGATGAAGCCCGCCGGCACCGAGAAGATGGCCGAGGAACTATAGGGGAAAGGCGCTTCGCCCAGCCCCAGGCTGACGGTCCAGACCGCCGGCGACAACATGGTGAGGATGAAGGCGGTGAGCAGCCCGATCGTCCCGCCCCAGGCCGCGCCGCGGGTGGTGCAGCCGCTCCACAGCAGCGACAGGATCAGCACCGGGAAATTGCCCGACGCGGCAAGCGCGAAGGCCAGGCTGACCATGAAGGCGACATTCTGCTTTTCGAACACCAGCCCCAGCAGCACCGCCAGCGCGCCGAGCGCCAGCGTGGTGATGCGCGACACGCGCAGTTCGTCGCGGGACTCCGCCTGCCCCTTGCGCAGGACGGTGGCGTAAAGGTCATGGCTGACCGCCGACGCCGCCGACAGGGTCAGGCCCGCGACGACCGCCAGGATGGTGGCGAAGGCGACCGCCGAGATAAAGCCGAGAAAGGCGTTGCCGCCGACCGCATGAGCGAGGTGGATGGCGGCCATATTGCCGCCGCCGCGCAGCGCCCCGGCCGCGTCTTTATAGCCGGCCTCCGTCCCCACCAGCAGGATCGCGCCAAAGCCGATGATGAAGGTAAGAATGTAGAAATAGCCGATCCAGCCGGTCGCCCACAGCACCGACTTGCGCGCTTCCTTGGCGTCCGGGACGGTGAAGAAGCGCATCAGGATATGCGGCAGGCCCGCCGTCCCCAGCATCAGCGCAAGACCGAAGCTGATGGCCGAAATCGGATCCTTGATGAAATTGCCCGGTCCCATGATCGACAGGCCCTTGTCCGCCGCGTCCGCCGACGTGGCGCCGGCGGCCAGCGCCGCCTGCGTCTTCACCTCCACCGCGCGGGCGAACAGCGTTTCCGGCGAGAAGCCGACCTGCGCCAGCACCATCAGCGCCATGAAGGTGGCGCCGCCCAGCAGCAGCACCGCCTTGATGATCTGCACCCAGGTGGTGGCGCGCATGCCGCCGAACAGGACGTAAAGCATCATCAGCCCGCCGACGATCACCACCGCCACCGCATAGGGCAGGCCGAACAGCAGCTTGATGAGCTGCCCCGCCCCGACCATCTGCGCGATCAGGTAGAAGGACACGACCAGCAGCGTGCTGATCGCCGCGAAACTGCGCACCGGCGGCTGTGCAAAGCGGTAGGAGGCGACATCGGCGAAGGTGAAACGGCCGAGATTGCGCAATCGCTCCGCCATCAGGAACAGCAGGATCGGCCAGCCGACGAGGAAGCCGGTGGAATAGATGAGGCCGTCATAGCCGTCGTTGAAGATCTGCGCCGAAATGCCTAGGAAAGAGGCGGCCGACATATAGTCGCCGGCCATGGCGAGGCCGTTCTGGAACCCGCTGATCCCGCCGCCGGCGGTGTAGAAATCGGACGCGGTGCGGGTGCTGGCGGCGGCGACCTTGGTGATCCACAGCGTCCCCGCGACGAAAGCGACGAACATGGCGATCGCCACCCAGTTGATCGGCTGGCGCTGCGCCTCCCCCTCCAGCGCGGCGGCGAGCGCCGGGGCGGGCAGAAGCAGCAGCGGCAGAAGGGCGAGACACGCGACCCGGCGCGCCCTCATGCGCCATGATCCTTGAGCAGGGCGGCCATGCCGGGATCGAAATAGCGATTGGCATAGGCGACATAGATGCCCGTCAGCAGGATGGCGAGCAGGATGAGGCCGAGGCCGATGGGAATGCCGAGCGAGGTGACGCCATCGCCGATGGGCCGCGCCAGCAGCGCCTTGTCGAACGCGACCAGCAGCAGATAGCCGGCAAAGGACAGGAACATGATGGCCGACAGCAGCCAGCCCAGCCGCGCCCGCCGCCGCACCAGATCGGCATAGCGCGGATCGGCGGCCACGGCCGCCAACAGCCCGTCGGCTGGTCCCGGATTGACCTGCTTTCTATCGCCCTGCCCCGTCATCGCCTCTCCCTCGCGCGTCATTCGATCGTCTTTGCCGTCATGCTAGCCCCACGGCGGACGATTGCAATGGCCCGGCCGGACGCTTTATAGCCAATGCACGGACTTGCGGCCGACTGTTCTATGCACATATAACAGTGAGAGCCGCCATTGGCCTCTGGGAGATGACATGGCTTCGACCGCGCCCACCACCACCGCCACCGCCGGCGGAGACACGCTGAACCTGACCCCGCCCGATCCGGTGCCGCCCGTCGCGCCCGAAAAGGCTGCCGGCCTCGTCCCCATCGATGAGGAGAAGCGCACCAAACTGGACGAGAAGGTCGACGCCTTCATCGCCGATCTGGTGGCGCAGGACGCCAATTCGCCCGAATTCGGCGCGCGCGTCGATCAGCTGACCAATATGGGTCGCAAGGAAATCGCCGAGGCGGCCGGGCACAGCAACCGCTTTCTCGACCGGCCGGTGCGGGCGATGGACAGCGACACCAAGGTCGGCGCCGACCTTGCCGAACTGCGCCGCACCGTCGAGGATCTCGACCCCGGCAAGCGCGGCAATCTGCTGGCGCCCAAGAAGCTGTTCGGGCTGATCCCCTTCGGCAGCAAGATGCGCGACTATTTCGACGGCTATAAGAGCGCGCAGGGCCATATCAACGCGATCCTGGGCAGCCTTGCCAGCGGCAAGGACGTGCTGATCAAGGATAATGCCGCCATCGATGTCGAGCGCCAGAATATGTGGGCGACGATGGGCCGGCTGGAACAGATGGTCCATATCAGCAAGACGATGGACGCGCGGCTGGAGGCCAAGGCGCTGGAGCTGGATTCGACCGACCCGGCCAAGGCCAAGGCGATCCGCGAAAGCGCGCTGTTCTACATCCGCCAGCGCACGCAGGATCTGCTGACGCAGATGGCGGTGACGGTGCAGGGCTATCTCGCGCTCGACCTGGTGAAGAAGAATAATGTCGAGCTGGTGAAGGGCGTGGACCGCGCCAGCACCACCACGGTGGCGGCGCTGCGCACGGCGGTGACGGTGGCGCAGGCGCTGGCCGGGCAAAGGCTGGTGCTGGACCAGATCAGCGCGCTCAACACCACCACCGCGAACATGATCGATTCGACCGGCGAACTGCTCAAGAGCCAGACCGCGCAGATCCACGAACAGGCCGCGTCCAGTACCATTCCGGTCGAGACGCTGCAACGCGCTTTCCAGAATATCTATGACACGATGGACAATATCGACACGTTCAAGATGAAGGCGCTGGAGAATATGAAGACGACGGTGAACACGCTGTCGCACGAGGTGGAAAAGTCCAAAGGCTATATCGCCCGCGCCGAAGGGCAGGCCCGCGCCGCCCATGAAGCCCGCGTCGAAAACCCGCTGCTGAGCGCGGTCGAGGGGTGAGGATGGCGGTCGCCGGCATCCGGGCGCTTGGGACCTGTGGCGCGGGAAGCATCCTTGCGTTTCCTCCATTTGGTTCGAAGCAGTCGGTAAGTCGCGCGCAATGGTTCTCGACAGGCTCGAACCGAACGGGGAAGGGGCGCATAGAGCGACCGGGACCTGTGCGAGCATGGTGCCGCCTGCCTTGCGAGAGTTGCGTGCCGCGCATCCCGCACGCCGCTTTTTCTCAGCCCCGGCCGAGTGCCGCATATTCTCGCTATCTCCCAACCCGTTCGCTTCGAGTAGCCGTTGAGCCTGTCGAAACGGCGTACCGAGAAGGCGCCTCGACAGGGCATGCCCCGGGCGCCTGCCTTTGCAGCCCGTCGAAGGGCTCCAACCGATCGGAGACTGTCCCATCATGAGCCGCTCCGACCGAGTGCTGGCCGATGCCGAGGCGGTGTTGCGCCGCCATAGCGATCGCGGGCGCAGCCTGACCAGCCGGGCGCGGCAGCGGCGCAATGCGGCGACGCTGCGCAAGGTGAAATATAGTTTCTGGGCGGTGGCGCTGGTGCTGATCGGCGCCGCGGTCGCCGGGATGATCACGCCGCTGGGCTTTACCGGGGTGATGATCGCGGCGGGCATGCTGCTGGCGGCGCTGCTGCTGATCGCCGCCCTCCCCGGTGCGCGCGCCGTGCAGCCGGAGGCGCTGGCGGCGACCGAGCTGACCGCCCTGCCCCTGCAAACCGAAATCTGGCTGGAAAATCAGCGCAAGGCGCTGCCGGCGCCGGCGGTGACGCTGGTCGACAGTATCGGCGTGCGGCTGGAAACGCTGGCGCCGCAGCTGGAGCGGCTGAACGAGCAGGAACCGGCGGCGCAGGAAATCCGCCGGCTGCTGTCGGATCATCTGCCCGAACTGGTGACGGGCTATCAGTCCATTCCCGCGCCGCTGCGGCGGGAAGCGCGCAACGGCCGCGTGCCCGAGACGCAGCTGGTCGAGGGGCTGTCGGTGATCGACGCCGAAATCGCGCGGATGAGCGAGACGCTGGCCAGCGGCGACCTCGACAAGCTGGCCACGCAGAACCGTTTCCTCGAGCTGAAATATCAGGAGGCGAAGGAACTGGGCGCCTGAGCCCCGGCTTCCTTTCGCCATGATCCACCTCACCCTCATCATCGTCGATTTTCTGACAGGCCTGCTGGCGGCCGGCGCCTGGGCGCTGGCATCGGCGGGCGGGGCCATCGCCGCACTGCTGGGCGGCGGGGCGCTGGGGGTGACGCTGCTGCGGCGGTGGCGGGGGAAGTGATATGCTATGTGCGAAGCGCGCGCCGCCGAACGCGCATCAGGCCTCGCGCAGGAAAATAGCCTCGATCGGCAGCGCGAACAGGTCGGCGATGCGGAAGGCGAGCGGGAGCGAGGGATCATATTTGCCCGTCTCGATCGCATTGACGCTCTGCCGCGAAATGCCGAGGCGGGTGGCAAGCTCCGCCTGGCTCCAGTCGCGTTCCGCCCGCAGCGCCTTGAGCCGGTTGTTCACGCCCGCATCCCCGGCATCAGCGGCGCGAACAGCAGGCCGACATTCCAGAGGATGAAGGCGGCATAGGCCGGCAGGTGCGGCACCAGCCCCGCCCCTTCCAGAAAGCCCCAGACGGTCATCACCACCAGCATGAAGCCGGTCGCCGCGAGCGCGCGGCGGGCGTGGAGCATCCGCTGATATTCGTCCTGCTCCTCGACCAGCAGCCGGCCCAGCACCCAGATGAAGGTGATGAGCGGCAAGGCGGGCAGAATCGCGACGGCGACGGCGAACAGGCCCGTGGGCAGCCAGTGCCGCTGGATGGTGAGGGCCAGGATCAGCGCCACGACATAGCCGAAGCTGAGCGGGATCATGCGGCGCACATAGCGGATGAGCGCGGGGGTCGCCCCGTCCGCCGTGCGGGCCAGGCGCAACGCTTCCCAGCCGAGCCAGCCCAGCGCGACGAGGCCCGGCAGCATCAGGGGCAGCTTTGCATCGCCGCTGATCGCCAGCCGGTCGGCCGCGACGCCGGCGGCGACCATCAGCCCGGTGAAGGTCGCGGCGGCGAGAAGGATGCGCCAGGGAATGGGCGTGCGGTCGGCCTGAGTCACAAGCAAATCTCCTGCGTCGATGTCAACGACCCTTTACATCTCCGCAGGAGAATATGTCAATCTTCCTTTACATCACCATCGGTCGCGCGGTCAGAAGTCGCGAAACTTCTCGTTGCCGACAAAGCCCATATTGGTGACGCCCGACCGCCGCACATCGGCCAGCACTTCATTGACGATGACATAGCGTGCGTCCGCGTCGGGCTGAAATTGCAGCTCCGGCTCGGCGGGCAGACGCAGCGAGGCGGCGAGATATTGCCGCAGCGTCAGCCGATCCACCGCTATGCCGTTCCAGCGGATCGCGCCTGCCGCATCCACGGTCAGCCGGTTCTTGACCGGATTGACCGGCACCGTCGCCGCGGGATCGGGCGTGGTCGGCAGGTCGACGCCGATGCTGTGCGTCTGGATCGGGATGGTGATGATGAACATGATGAGAAGGACGAGCATCACGTCGATCAACGGCGTCGTGTTCATCTCACCCATGGGCTGTTCCCCGCCAGGGGAAGAAGGTCTGCTCAAGCTCAAAGCCATAATCGCCTCCTGTTGTTGATGTTATATCAACACACACAGCTTGCGCCTGACGCGGCCGCTTGGCAAGACCCCTTCTATTGACAGGCCGGGCCGCCCATTTAAGGGGAAGGCGCGGTATTTTTAGCCGTGCGACCTGCCCATTCAAACAGAAAGACCATCCGTGTCCGCCATGCTCCAGATCACCCTGCCCGACGGTTCCGTGCGCGAGGTTGCGCCCGGCACTAGCCCGGCGGACATCGCGGCGGCGATCGGCCCCGGTCTTGCCAAAGCCGCCATCGCCGCGCGCGTGGATGGCGAGTTGCGCGACCTGCATCGCCCGTTGGAAGCCGATGCACAGTTGGCGCTGGTGACCAGCAAGGATGAGGCCGACGCGCTGGAACTGGCGCGGCATGACTTTGCTCATGTGCTGGCCGAGGCGGTGCAGGCGCTCTTCCCCGGCACGCAGATCACCTTCGGTCCCGCGACCGACGACGGTTTCTATTATGATTTCGCCCCCGATCCGGCGCGCGGCCCCTTTACCGAGGAAGACCTGCCCGCGATCGAGGCGAAGATGCGGGAGATCATCGCCGCCAACAAGCCGCTGCGCCGCGAGGTGTGGCGGCGCGAAGATCTGATCGCGCGCTGGCAGGAACAGGGCGAGACGTTCAAGGCGCAATGGGCCGGCGAACTGCCCGAGGGCGAGGAGCTGACCGTCTATTGGTCGGGCGGCGAGTGGCTCGACATGTGCCGGGGACCGCATCTCGCCTCGACAGGCAAGCTCGACCCCAATGCCTTCAAGCTGACGCGCGTGTCGGGCGCCTATTGGCGGGGCGACCAGAAAAATGCCATGCTCAGCCGCATCTACGGCACCGGCTGGCTGAACCGGAAGCAGCTGGACGCGCATCTTCACATGCTGGAGGAAGCGGCCAAGCGCGACCATCGCAAGCTGGGCCAGGAAATGGACCTGTTCCACCTCCAGGCCGAGGCGCATGGCAGCGTCTTCTGGCATCCCAATGGCTATATCATCTGGCGCCAGCTGGAAGCCTATCTGCGCCGCCGGCTCGACGCGGCTGGCTATCAGGAAGTGAAGACGCCGCAGATCATGGATGCGCGCCAGTGGGAACAGTCCGGCCACTGGGGCAAATATCGCGAGAATATGTTCGTCATCCCCGACGAAGTGCCCAATACCGAGGATGACGGCCCGGTCGTGTCCAACGACGCGCAGTGGATGGCGCTGAAACCCATGAACTGCCCGGCGCATGTGCTGATCTTCCGTCAGGGGATCAAAAGCTATCGCGACCTGCCGCTGCGGCTGGCGGAAATGGGCTGCTGCCACCGCAACGAGCCGCATGGCGCGCTGCACGGCCTGATGCGCGTGCGCCAGTTCACGCAGGACGACGCGCATATCTTCTGCCGCGAGGATCAGCTGGTGAGCGAAGTCGCCGCCTTCTGCGACCTGCTGGACGTGGTGTACAAGGATCTGGGCTTCGCCGACTATGCGATCAAGCTGGCGCTGCGGCCGGAGAAGCGTTTCGGCTCGGACGAGATGTGGGACTGGTCGGAACAGTCGCTGCGCGATGCGGTCGCCGCCACCGGCCGCAACACGCCCGAATGGGGCTGGGAGGAACTGCCGGGCGAAGGCGCCTTCTACGCGCCCAAGCTGGAATTCCACCTGACCGACGCCATCGGCCGGACCTGGCAGGTGGGGACGATCCAGACCGACACGGTCCTGCCCGAGCGACTCGACGCCTCTTATGTCGCCGAAGATGGCGAGCGGCATCGCCCGGTCATGCTCCATCGCGCGATTCTGGGCAGCTATGAGCGGTTCATCGGCATTTTGATCGAACATTATGCCGGCAAATTCCCGCTCTGGCTGGCGCCGGTGCAGGCGGTGGTCGCGACCATCGTGTCCGACGCCGACGACTATGCGCAGGCGCTGGTCGAGAAGCTGCGCGCCGCCGGAATCCGCGCCGAGGTCGACGTCCGCAACGAGAAGATCAACTATAAGGTGCGCGAGCATAGCCTTGCAAAAGTGCCCAATTTGCTGGTCGTCGGCCGGCGCGAGGCGGAGGAAGGCACGGTCGCGCTGCGCGAGCTTGGCAAGGAGGGGCAGAGCGTCCTTTCGGTCGACGATCTGATCGCCAGACTTGCAAAAGAGGCGCTGGCACCCGATATGCGGTGAGGCAGCAATGCCACAAGGGCCCGTGATTCCGCCATGGCGGGACCACGGCCCCCTTTCGGCGTTGCGCAAAAGCCGCTAAGAGCCAATCGTTTTGAACGACCATAGGAGATAGAGCTATACGTCCCCCGATGATGCGCCGTCCGCTGGCGCCGCCGCCGAAATCCGGCCCCCGCTATAATGAGTTCATCACCGTGCCCAAGGTGCGCGTCATTGATGACGAAGGGGAAAATCTGGGTGTGATGTATACGCAGGAGGCGATCGAGCGCGCAGGCGAGATCGGTCTCGACCTCGTCGAAGTCTCTCCGACCGCCGACCCGCCGGTGTGCAAATTCCTCGACATCGGCAAGTTCAAATATGAGGCGCAGAAGAAGGCGAATCTCGCGCGCAAGACCCAGCGGACGCAGGAGATCAAGGAGATCAAGATGCGCCCGAACATCGACGATCATGACTATGATACGAAGATGAAGAAGGTCCATGATTTCATCGGCGACGGCGACAAGGTGAAGATCACCCTGCGCTTCCGCGGTCGCGAACTCAGCCATCAGCAGCTCGGCATGCAATTGTTGCAGCGCGTGGCGGAGAATGTCGGCGAGATCGCGAAGGTCGAAGCCTATCCGCGTATGGAAGGCCGCCAGATGCTAATGGTGCTGGCGCCGAAATAAGAGCATGGATGCAGGGCGCTGCGGCGCCCGCTGACAGCATGACGGGCGGGGTCTGGATGCGGACCCCGCCCGATTGCGTTTGGGGGAGATGTCGGGGCTGTTTCCGGCTGCCGTCAGGATAGCGGCTCGGCCCCGGGAGACGGCACCGGCGCATGGCGTGCCATGAGGCGGCTCGGGTCGGAGCTGCCGCTGCTTTCAAAGCATCGATCCTAAAAAACAAAACCGTTCAGGCTGAGCCTGTCGAAGCCCTGCCCTTCCTCTCAGGAAGAACAGCCCTCTGACGTATCCCATGTCGAAGAGATGGACCGGCGACCCAGATCGCGCGTGAAACACAGCCTCCCGGCGCGCTCAGGCGGAGGGGCGGGCCTGATAAGCCTCGGGGAACATCTGCTGGAAAGCCTTCAGCTTGGGCACGTCCCAGCGGAGGATATAGGGGTGGCGCGGATTGTCGCGCATGAAATTCTGATGATAGCCGCCGGCATCCTGAAAGCCGGTGAACCGCTCCACCCTGGTGACGACGGGGTCGTTCCAAAGGCCGCTGCGCTCCAGCTGCTGGAGATAGGCGCGGGCTGCCTTGTCCTGCTCCGCATTCAGCGGGAAAAGCGCGCTGCGATATTGGGTGCCCCGGTCCGGCCCCTGATAGTTGAGCGTGGTCGGATCGGCGATGACCGAGAAGAAGATGCGCAGCAGGGTGCCGTAGCTGACCTGCTTGGGATCATAGGTGACGCGGACCGCTTCGGCGAAGCCGGTGTCGCCGCGCGTGACCCGGTCATAATTGACCTTCTCGCCCTTGGGGCCGCCGGCAAAGCCGGAAACGGCGAGCTTGACGCCCTTCACATGGGAGAAGACGCCCTCGACGCCCCAATAGCAGCCGCCGGCAAAGATAGCGGTTTCCAGCTGCCTGCCAGGCTCGGCCTCGACAGCGGGGACAGGCGCGTGAACGACGCGTTCGGCGCGCAGGGGCGAGGCGACGGCGAGCGCCGCCAAGAAAGCGAGCAGGACGCCGTCAGAGCGTCGCATCGATCGCGGCCGGTGCGGCCATGGCGGAGGAGGTGAGCAGCGGCGCTTCATCGGGCTGAAGCGCGAACACGGCCACCGCCCCGATGGCGAAACCGCCCAGGAAACGGAGGAACAGATCGGACTTCATAAAGGCCACCATGGTCTACTTTCTCTCTTCATGGCGATTGTGATCGCCGGTCTCTTTTAGCACAGGCGCCTTTCCCTTCCCTGAATATGATCCGGCTGGGTAACGAGTTTCGACCGAACCGCATCAGGAGAAGACGAACGAAGGCGTTTAATCCGTTGCTTAACGCAACTGGCATATAGGCTCCGTCGCGTCGATGACAAGACGGCCTGCATGGAAATGGACCGTTTCGAAAAACGCCCTGACGAGGCTGGTTTTTTCCGAGACGGGGCACGGCCTGTAGCCATGGTCATGGCGCGCGCGCAACGAAAAAGGCGCGACCCGGGGGCCGCGCCTCTTCTTTTTTCCAGTTGGGGCCGATCAGGCGCCGAGCGGGGTCGGATCGCCGAACGGTCCCTTGCGCTTGCGCGTCTTGGGGATGGAGGAGCCGGCCACCGGGATGGACGACGGCTTGATGGTCGTGCCGTCGTCGCGGGTGATCTCGCCCTCATCCAGCAGCGTCTTGATCTCCTCGCCGCTCAGCGTCTCATATTCCAGCATGGCGTTGGCCAGCAGGTGCAGCTGATCCTCATGGGTTTTCAGGATGTCCTGCGCGCGGGCATAGCCCTGCTCCACCAGGCCGCGAATTTCCTTGTCGATCAGCTTCGCCGTCTCGTCCGACATATGGACGCGCTGGCTCTGCGAATAGCCGAGGAAGGTTTCGCCCTGCTGCTCTTCATATTGGAGCGGGCCGAGCTTGTCCGACATGCCCCATTGCGTGACCATGTCGCGGGCGAGCTTGGTGGCATATTGAATGTCGCCGCTCGCGCCGGAAGAGACCTTGTCATAGCCGAAGATGATCTCTTCGGCGACACGGCCGCCCATGGCCACCGCCATATTGGCGTGCATCTTGTCGCGATGATAGCTGTAGCTGTCCCGCTCCGGCAGGCGCATCACCATGCCCAGCGCGCGGCCGCGCGGGATGATCGTCGCCTTGTGGATCGGATCGGACGCGGGCTCATGGACGGCGACGATGGCATGGCCGGCCTCATGATAGGCGGTCATCTTCTTCTCATCGTCGGTCATCACCATGGAGCGGCGCTCGCTGCCCATCATGACCTTGTCCTTGGCGGCCTCGAACTCGTCCATCGCGACCAGACGCTTGCCCCGTCGCGCCGCCATCAGCGCCGCTTCGTTGACGAGGTTGGCAAGGTCCGCGCCGGAGAAGCCGGGCGTGCCGCGGGCAATGGTGCGCGGATTGACGTCGGGCGCCAGCGGCACCTTCTTCATATGGACGGCCAGGATCTTCTCGCGGCCCTCGATGTCGGGGCGGGGCACGACGACCTGACGGTCGAAGCGGCCGGGACGCAGCAGCGCGGGGTCGAGCACGTCGGGGCGGTTGGTCGCCGCGACGATGATGATGCCCTCATTGGCTTCGAACCCGTCCATTTCGACCAGCAGCTGGTTCAGCGTCTGCTCGCGCTCGTCATTGCCATTGCCAAGGCCCGCGCCGCGATGGCGGCCGACCGCGTCGATTTCGTCGATGAAGACGATGCAGGGCGCGTTCTTCTTCGCCTGCTCGAACATGTCGCGCACGCGGCTGGCGCCGACGCCGACGAACATCTCGACAAAGTCGGAACCCGAGATGGTGAAGAAGGGCACGCCCGCCTCACCCGCAATGGCGCGGGCCAGCAGCGTCTTGCCGGTGCCGGGCGAACCGACCAGCAGCGCGCCCTTGGGGATCTTGCCGCCCAGCCGCGCGAACTTGCTCGGATCCTTCAGAAATTCGACGATTTCCTGAAGTTCCTCACGCGCTTCGTCGATGCCGGCGACGTCATCAAAAGTGACCTTGCCATGCTTCTCCGTCAGCAGCTTCGCCTTGGACTTGCCAAAGCCCATCGCGCCGCCGGCGCCGCCGCCCTTCTGCATCTGGCGCAGAACGAAGAAGGCGATGCCGAGGATCAGCAGGAAGGGCAGCGACTGGTAGAGCATGATCTGCCAGAAGCTGGGCGTTTCCTCCGGCTGGCCGGAATATTTGACGTTGAAATCGTCCAGCATCTTGGGAAGGCCCGGATCATTGACCGGGACGGTGCTGAACTTCTGACCGCTGGCCAGGGTGCCGGTGATCCGGTCGGGCGCGATGGCCACGTCCTTGACCTGGCCTTCCTGCACCTTGGAACGGAATTCGGAATAAGCGATGCCGGTGCCGGCGGTCGATGCCGAGCGGCTGTCGAACAGGGAGACGAACATCAGCAGGGCGATAATCACCCCCGCCCAAATCATCGCGCTCTTGATCCAGGGGTTGCCCTGCGGGTCTTTTTCGTCGTTCATCATCACTCTCTTTCACCAGGCAAGATAGGATGCGCCCGAAAAAGCGCAAGCGCCCTGCGTCCCCCGCGCTCAGCCGCCGCTGAGCAAACGGATCACGACATAGCCGAGCGCCAGCGCCAGACCCGCTGACGCGCCGCACAGAAGATAGCCGATATAGAGCAGCATAGGCGGATGCGCGCGGCCTTTGCTGCGGTTGCGCGTCGCTGCCGAAAGAATGACACTGGCCAGCAGGCCATAGGTCAGTGCCGCAAATTCCATCATCTTGAGAAAACCCCGCTTCAAATGCTTGCCGATGCCCGAAGGCGTCTTTGCTGCATGGGCGTTAAAAAAAGATCATCGCAAGCGGGTGGAGCGATATTCCGTGTTAGGAAAGCGCCGGTCGGCGGAACTTTTGCGAAACGATCAGGATGGAAGCGTTCGGCGTGGCGGCGCGGGCAGCAGGTGCCAGACCGGGCCGCCCTTCAGCAACCAGCCGCCAAGGCTCGCCTGCCCGCCCGCCAGCGCC
>DAMDPH010000066.1:0-16433 GCA_032082785.1 Sphingobium sp.
CGGCTCAACCGAAGCCGCAGCGGCCGGCACGAAGGCCGGCTTGAGCGCATCGGACGCCGCACCGGTCGTCAGCGCCGAAGCTGGCGCTGCGGGCGCGCCTTCGACAGCCGTGTCGAACAGGCGGGCGAAACCCGCGCCATCTGCGGCGGCGGCATCCCCGGTGCCGACCGGCGAAACCGGGGCGGCGGAGGTGAAGAGCGCCTTGAGGCCGTTCAGAAGGTTCATGTCAGACTTCTCCCGTCCGCTGCATGCGGCGATAATGCGGCAGCGCCGCCAGCTTGTTCTCGCGCCATTCTTCCAGCTCCGCGCGGGCGCGCTCCTTGAGCCGGCTGGCGATTTCCTTCTCGCGGTTGGCGGCGAGGGTCAGCCCCTCCTTCGCCTCGACCTTGCGCCGCGCGTCGTACAGCGCGCCGTCCAGCTGCCGCCCGGCCTGCTCGAGACGAGAGGCCAGTTCCTGCATCGCCGCAAAGGACGCGCCGTTCGCCATGCCCTGACTGTCGAACAGATCGCTGCGCACGCGGCGCAAACGCTCGACATTATGGGCAATGCCCTCCGCCTCATCGCGCGCGCGCGCGGTTTCGGCGACCGCCATGGCGTGCTGCACATGGCGCACGCGCAGCACGCGCTGCCGGCGGGACACCAGCCCCTTCACGCGCCAAACTCAGCAACGAGCGCGGCGGCGCTGGTGGACAGGTCGATGCGGCTCTTCTGATCCTGGCGGATGAAATCCAATATCTCCTGTCGGCGCCGCACCGCTTCGTCGATGACCGGATCATTGCCGGGGCGATAGGCGCCCATCAGGATAAGATCGCGATTTTCCTCATAAGCGGCCCAGAGGCGGCGATAGGCGGCGGCGGCGGCGCGATGCTCGTCGGGCACCACATCGGCCATCACGCGCGAAAGCGACTTGCCGATGTCGATGGCGGGAAAGATCGCCTGTTCCGACAGATGGCGCGACAGGATGAAATGCCCGTCGACGATAGCGCGGGCGGCGTCGACGATCGGATCGTCGGTGTCGTCGCCATCGGCCAGCACGGTGTAGAGCGCGGTGATCGATCCGCCCGACCGCGCATCGACGCCGGCACGCTCCACCAGACGGGGGATCAGCGCCAGCGCCGAGGGCGGATAGCCCTTCATCGCCGGCGGCTCGCCCAGCGCTAGGCCGATCTCGCGCTGCGCATGGGCGCAGCGGGTCAGGCTGTCGATCAGCAGCAGCACTTTCTTGCCGCGCGCCCGGAAATATTCGGCGATGGCGGTCGCCCGCGCGGCGGCGCGCAGGCGCAGCACCGGCGGATGATCGGCCGGCACGGCAACGACGATGCTCTTGTGCATCGAATGTTTGAGCTTGGTTTCGAGGAAGTCGCTGACCTCGCGGCCACGCTCGCCGATCAGGCCGGCGACGACGATGTCGGCCTCCGCGCCAGCGATCATCTGACCCATCAGCACCGACTTGCCGACGCCCGACCCGGCGATGATGGCGATACGCTGGCCGCGCCCGGCGGTCAGCAGCGCGTTGACCGCGCGCACGCCCAGATCGAACGGCTCGGTCACGCGACCGCGATCCAGCACATTGCCCTTGACGCCGTTGAGCGGCCAGCTTCCGCCGGCGATGATCGGCCCGCGCCGGTCGAGCGGCTGGCCCATGGCGTCGATGACGCGGCCGATCAGCCCCTCGCCCACCTGCACCATATTCGCCTGGCTGTCTGGTTCCACCCGCGCGCCACTTTCCAGCGGCGCATCGCTGTCGAGCGGCACCAACATGGTGCGGCCGCCGCGAAAGCCCGCCACTTCGGCGCGCGCCACGGTGCCGTCGGCGGCGATCACCCGTGCGCCCGCGCCGATCGGCTGGCGAAAGCCGGTGACTTCGAGCATGCCGGCGTCATGGCTCACCAGCCGGCCGACATGGCGCGGCTGCCGGTTCTGCACCTGCAGATGATCGAACAGCGTTTCCGCCTGGGCGAGGCCGGCGCGAATCATCCGCGGCCTTCCATATCGTCCATCAGCGCCCGCAGGCGCGCCAGCCGCACGTCCGGGCCATCCTCGACCCAGCCATCGGCGGTCTCGAGCCGCACGCAGCCGCGATGCATGGCCGCATCGGGCACCAGCGCCACGCCAAGATTCTCGCCATCCAGCAGCTTCACATCCTCGGGATGCAGATGCAGCGCGCTCTTGTCGTCCTGATCCTCGATGAAGGCGGCGACCGTGTCGCACCGCTGGAGCAGCCGCTCCATGTCGATTTCGACTTCGCCGACAATCTGTTCGACCAGACGCACGACAGTGGCCGACAACATGGTCGACAACATGCCGCTGGGCGCGGGCACCAGCATCTCCAGCGCCTCGGCAAGCCGCGTGCGCGCGTCGATGTCGACGGCGGCGGCTTCCCCGGTGACGCGGCAGCCTTCGTCGAAGCCTTGCGCGAAAGCTTCCATGCACGCCTGCTCGATCGGGTCGCCTTCCGGCTCGGCATCCATCATCGCCAGCGACGAGGCGGCGGCCGGGGCCGGTGCGCTCGGCACCGCATAGAGGTTGCGAAAGCCTCCGCCGGTCGCCGGCTTCATGCCCGCGACGGACACGCTGGCGACGGCCGCATTGCTGCCTGCTGCCAAGATCCTAGACAAAGTCATTCCCCTTGCCGCCCAGCATGATGGTACCGGCGTCGGCCATGCGGCGCGCGGTGGCGATGATCAGCTTCTGCGCCTCGATCACTTCGGACAGGCGCATCGGGCCGCGTTCCTCGATCTCGTCGGCGATGGCCTGAGCCGCGCGCGCCGACATGGAGCCGAAAATCTTGCCCTTGAGAATGTCGTTGGTGCCCTTGAGCGCCACGACCAGCACGCTGCCGTCGATGGTGCGCATCAGCGTGCCCAAATTCTTGTCGTCCATGTCGATGAGGTTGTCGAAGACGAACATCTCTTCCTCGATCGTCTGCGCGATCATCTTGTCGCGCTTGGCGATCGCCTTGATGATGCGCTGCTCATTTTCCTTGCGGACATTGTTCATGATCGCCGCAGCCTCGACGGTGCCGCCGCGCTGCATCGCCGTCGCCTGCTTCTTGGCGGGGCCGCGCAGCAGCAGCTGCTCCAGATCGTCCAGCGCATCGCTCGACACCGGGCCGAGCGTGGCGATGCGGTAAACAATCTCTTCCTGATATTCGGACGGCAGCAGTTGCAGTACATCGGCGGCGATCGGCGCCTCCAGATGAGCGAGCACGATCGCCATGATCTGCGGATGCTCCATCTCGATCAGCGCGGCGATCTCCTTGGCGTCCATCCATTTCAGCATTTCCAGCTGGGTGGACCGGGTCGGCGGGGTGATGCGGGCCAGGATCGTTTCCGCCCGTTCCTCGCCCAGAGCCTTGGTCATGGCGCCCCGGATGTGGCGGGTCGCGCCATAGCCGATGGTGGTGCGCTTCTTCGCCTTGGACACGAAATGATCGAGCGCCTCGTTCACTTCCTCGGGATCGACATCGGCGACGTCATACATGGCATAGCCAAGCTGACGCACTTCTTCCGGCTCCAGGCGCGCCAAAATCTGCGCGGCCTCATCCTCGTCGAACAGCATCAGCAGGACGGCGGCGGCGGCGCTGCCCTTGAGGGCTTCGGGCCGGCCGGGGGCGACTTCAGGCATTTTCCTTCTTCCCCTCCTTGAGGAGGTCGCGAACCACCAGAGCGGCGCGGTCCGGATCCTGCTTGACGAAATTGCGGATCAGGTCGGCCCGCTGGGCATAGTCATAGGTGGAGGAAATCATGTCGAGCGTCACCGCACTGCCGGCGGCGGGGCTGCCGGCGACCTGCTTGGTCAGTTCGGACGAGATTTCCCGACCGATCCGCTGCCCGCCTTCGGCGGCGGCAGCCTGCGCGGCCTCCTGAGCGGCGGCGCGACGCTTGAGCAGCGGGCGGCCGATGCCGAAGATCAGCAACAGCGTCACCAGCAGCGCCGAGACATTGCGCACCAGCGGCGACATCCATTCGGCCTCATACCAGGGGGCAACGGTTTCCTCCTGCTTGACGAAGCTGCGCGAGGACAGGGCGACCACGTCGCCGCGTGCCTGATCGAACCCGACCGCACCCTTCACCAGCGCTTCGAGCGCGGCGATTTCCTGCGCGCTGCGTGGCTTGCCATCGGGACCATTGTCGAGCGCGACGGCAACCGACAGACGCTTGACGGTTCCGATCGCATCCTTGGTAACGGACACCTCGCGGCCCAGCTCGAAGCTGCGGTTGAAGGTCTCTTCGGTCTTCATCAGCGGGTCGGGCGGCGTGCCCGGCCCGGCGGCCTGCGCGCCTTGCGCGGTCTGGCCCTGGGTGACGGCCTGACCGTTGGGATTGGTCTTGGTGATGGTCGGATCGACCGGCGCCTGATTGCTCAGCGCGCCGGGGATGCCGCTCGCCTCGCCCGCGCCCTGACCGCGCGGGTCGGACGCCCAGCTGCCGGTCTCGTTGCGCAGCCGCGCCTCGTCCTGCGGATAGGTTTCGCGGGTCGCCTGACGCTCGGCAAAGTTCAGCTCCGCCCGCACTTCGGCCGAAAAGGCGTTCGCGCCCAGAATCGGCGTCAGCAGCGCGACCACCGACTGGCGATAGCGATCCTCGATCTTGCCCTGGATCGCCAGCTGCCGGTCGTCGGCGGCATTGCCGTCATTATTGCTGAGCAGCCGGCCATTCTGGTCGACCAGCGAAATATCGTCCGGGTTCAGTTCCGGCACCGAAGAAGCGACCAGATGCACGATGGCGCTAACCTGCGCGTCGGTGAGCGTGCGGCCCTGCGCCAGGCGCAGCATCACCGAAGCGGACGGCTTGGCGCGGTCGCGCAGGAAGACGCTCGGCTGCTCGACCGCCAGATGCACCTTGGCGGTTTCGACGCTGTCGATCGCCTCGATGGTGCGGGCCAGATCCATCTCGCGGGCGGAGCGCAGCTTTTCGCCCTCGACCGCGCGGCTCGCGCCCATCGGCAGGCTATCGATCATGCTGTTGCCGTCAGGCGCGCTTTTGGGTAGGCCCTGGGCGGCGAGCATCATCTTCGCCTTGAAATAATCATCCTCGGCCACGGTCATGCCGCCGCCATTGTCGAAATCGTAGCGGATGCCATTCTGGTCCAGCACCTGCGCGACGGCCGACTTGTCGCCGTCGGGAAGGCCCCGGAACAGGTCGCGCTGCGGCGGTTCGCGCAGCGCCATCCAGGCAGCGCCCGCCAGCGCGACGGTGCCCAGCATACCGAGCAACGGCAGGCTCTTGGCCACGGCGGGCTGTTTGACAAAGCCGGTGACGCGCGCCTTGAGCGCGTCGATCCCCTTGGCGCCGCCCATGCCGGACACAGCCGGCAGGCCAGGCTTGGCGGCCGCGCCGCCATCGATGGTGAGTGCGTTCTCGCTCATGGATTAAACCGGCATGCTCATAATGTCCTTATAGGCGGACAGGAGTTTGTTGCGGACCTGAAGGGTCGCTTCGAAGCCGACGGACGCCTGCTGCTTGGCCAGCATCACGGCGGCAATATCGGTTGTCTCGCCCCGTTCGAAGGCAGCGGCGGCGGCGCCGGCCTGCTTCTGGAGGCCGTTGACCTGCTGGAGCGCGTCATTCAGCGCCTGGGTGAAGCCGCCGGGCGCGGTGCCCTGCGCCCCGGCGACGCCGCCGGCCGGATTGGTCGAGGTGACGTCGCGCAGCGCCGCATTCTTTTGCAGAATGGCGCTGCGGATGGCCATCACGCTGTCGGTGGGGGAAATGCTCATGCGCTATCCTCGCGGGGTCAGGCGGCGGCCAGCTGGCGCAGCTCGGCGAGCCGGTAGCGCAGCGTGCGTTCGGAAATGCCGAGCTTGCGGGCGGCGGCGGCGCGATGGCCGTCCGTTTCGCGCAGGGCGACGCGGATCGCCTCCAGCTTGGAATGATGGGCGACATCGCGCAGCCGGATCGGCTCGGCCGGCACAGCGGCGGCCGTCGGCGCGGCCTGAGCGACCAGTGAAACCGGCGCGACGATGCGCGCGGGCTGCGGCGCAGTCGCCATATGCAGATCGTCGGCATCGATGCGATCGCCGTCGCGCAGTACCAAAGCGCGCTGAAGCACATTGCCCAGCTCGCGGGCGTTGCCCGGCCAGCCATGGGCGTTGAGCTTGTCCATCGCGGCGGCGGTCGGCCACACGAAGCTCTGCTTGGCGAGATCCTGGTGGCGCAGCAACATGGTGGCGGCGATGGCGGTGATGTCGCCCCGACGCTCAGCCAGCGGCCGCAGCTCCAGCGGCATCACATTGAGGCGCCAGTAAAGATCCTCGCGGAAGCGGCCGGCCGCGACTTCGTCGGCCAGATTGCGGTTGCACGCGGCGATGACGCGGACATTGACCGGCACCGGATGGGTGGCGCCGACCGGCAGGACTTCGCCTTCCTGCAAGGCGCGCAGCAGCTTGGCCTGCAAGGCGAGCGGCAGTTCGGCGATTTCGTCGAGGAACAGCGTGCCGCCGTCGGCTGCCAGGAACAGACCCTCCGACGCGGTCGCCGCGCCGGTGAAGCTGCCCTTCTTATGGCCGAACAGCATCGCTTCCATCATGGTTTCGGGCAGCGCCGCGCAGTTGACGGCGATGAAGTCGTGCGAAGTGCGGCCGGACTGGGCATGGAGGAAGCGCGCCATGCCTTCCTTGCCGGTGCCGGTGTCACCCTGGATCAGGACGGTGGCGTCGCTGCGCGCGACCCGGCCGGCCAGCGTCATCAGCCGCGATGAAGAAAAATCACCAACAGCGGGAACCGAAGCCGGACGAGCGAGTTCAGCGATCAGGGCAAAGGCGAAACCCATGTCCTTAAGGCCGAAAGCCACACGCGCCGGAAGGCCGTTGGCGGCCGGAACCAGCGACGGCGTTCCGTCGACGACATGGATAAGGATGTCGCGGTGGGTCGCATGGCCGATCTCGGTCGCCAGGAGCACCCGGCGGGCGTCCTTTTCGCGCGGGCTTGCCGCGTCGACGATGCGGACGGCGTAGAAGGCATTTTCAAGCCATGGCTGCAGACCCGGAACGAGCGCGCAGACCCCACGGCTCACATCAAGCACTGACATGAACTGTCCCCGTTTCTTGCCGGCTTGTGCCCCCGCACCCCCCGACAATTTCGATGGCTCCGTAATAGCCGCTATGTGGTTATCACTTGGTTAAAATGCGCCCTGCAACGGCCCGGCCGGCAGTTTTTTTCCGCTTTTCAACAACGGCCAAAATCGTTGGAAATTAGGGGTTTTATGCTAGGTGCCGGACCTTTCGAACGGCCGGCGGCAAAAAAAGCCCGCAAGAAAGTTTAACAGCGGCCGTTCGCGCGCACGCGTGCGCCTGCGCGCGCGAGTGCCCGATTCCTTTTCAGGCAAGCCCGAGTCCCGGACGAGCGATTTTCCCATTGCGCAGAAAAAATGATGGGTCGGCTAAAAGGCGGATCGATCCTGCCGTTATTCCCACTGAGGCCGCAAGCAGCCTGATGGCAGCGACCTGATGGATTTGAAAGGGAATATCATGACTGTTATCGGAACCAACTCCTCGGCGCTGCGTGCTGCCAATGCTTCGTCCATGGCCAACAAGGGCCTGAACACCGCGATGGAGCGCCTGTCGACCGGCAAGCGCATCAACAGCGCGAAGGATGACGCCGCCGGCCTCGCAATCGCCTCCACGATGACCGCCCAGATCCGCGGTATGAGCCAGGGTGTCCGCAACGCCAATGACGGCATCAGCCTCGCTCAGACGGCAGAAGGCGCGCTGAACGAAGTCAGCAACATGGTGCAGCGGATGCGCGAACTGACCGTCCAGGCGCTGAACGGCACCAACGACACCGACGCCAAGACCAACATCCAGAGCGAGCTGGATCAGCTGGCCGGCCAGATCAAGAGCACGCTGGAAAACAGCGAATTCAATGGCACCAAGCTTTTCAACGGTGACTCGGCTGCCATCAACATCCAGGCAGGCGCCAACGCCTCGGATACCGTCACTTTCGCGGTCGGCGAACTGGTGGCCGATACCGATCTGGCCGAACTGGTCGACTTCACCACCGGCAAGGCCGCGTTCGATGTGGTCGGCACGCCGGCGGATGACGGCGGCACGCCGGGCGACACCTCCGACGATACGGCTGCTGTCGCAGGCCAGGACAACACCATCCTCGCCAAGTTCGACACCGGCCTCCAGAAGCTGGCCAACAGCCGCGCCGAACTGGGTGCCGTGCAGAACCGGCTGGAATCGACGGTCAACAATCTGTCGAACAACATCACCAACCTGACCGATGCCCGCAGCCGCATCGAGGATGCCGACTTCTCGGCCGAGACCACCGCGCTCGCCAAGCAGCAGATCCTCAGCCAGGCTTCGACCGCGATGCTGGCACAGGCCAACCAGAGCCAGCAGGGCGTGCTGAAGCTGATCCAGTAACCTTCGACGCTACGGCTTCGTATGAGATTGATCGGCTGAGGTAATGGTCACCGACAGCCGGTCAGTAGCCCCCGGCACTTAACGGTCCCCACCGTGCCGGGGGCACATGTTTCGATGCAACGACCAATTTCGAAGCCTCCGTCCCCCCGGGCGGAGGCTTCATCCTGTCGGCGACATGATGTTTTTGCGGGATCGCCGGGCTTGCATCGCGGGTTGTGCCCCCCATGATGAAGCTCATGACCAAGATTGACCGGCGCGCGATGATCGCCGCCTCGGGCGCTGCCCTGCTCCTTCCCCGCCCGCTGCTGGCCCAGACCAGCTCAACCGCCTTCTCCTGGGACAGGCTGGTGGCGATGGCCCAGCAACGGGCGCGCACGCCCTATAAGGATGTGCCGGCCAATCCGGCGGCTGCCCAGGTGGATTATGAAGCGCTGCATCAGGCGCGCTTCCGCGACGCGCGCACCATCTGGGGCGACCTGCCCGGCGACACCGGCATCCGCCTCTTCCCCTTGAGCAAGACCGCGCCGCAGCCAGTGAACATCTTCCTGGTCGAAAAGGGCCGCGCGACGCCGCTCCGCTACGATCCCTCCTATTTCGAAGCGCCCGCCGGCAATGCGGTCGCCGCCCTGGGGCCGCAGGCGGGCTTTGCCGGTTTCCGCATCATGAATGCCGCGCGCGACGGCGACTGGCTTTCCTTCCTCGGCGCCAGCTATTTCCGTGCGCCCGCACCCAACCGGCAATTCGGCCTGTCCGCGCGCGCCATCGCCATCAACACCAGCATCATGGGCAAGGAGGAGTTTCCGCGCTTCACCGACTTCTGGCTGGAGCGCACGGGCAAGAGCAGCGTCACCATCCACGCGCTGTTGGACGGCGCGTCGATCACCGGCGCCTATCGCTTCGTCTGCACCCTCGCGCCGGACGGCGTGCGGCAGGAGGTGAGCGCCGCCCTCTTCCCGCGCCGGGCGATCCCCGAACTGGGGCTGATGCCGATGACCAGCATGTTCTGGTATGATCAGGCCAATCGCCAGCAGGGCACCGACTGGCGGCCGGAAATCCACGATTCCGACCTTCTCTCCATCGGCAGCGCCGACGGCACCGCCCATGCCCGGTCCCTGACGAACCCGTCCGCCCCGCGCGTCGATGTCTTCGCCGAGACGGATCCGCGTGGCTTCGGCCTGGTCCAGCGGGATCGGGACTTCAGCCATTATCAGGATGACGGCGTCTTCTATGACCGCCGCCCTACCCTCTGGGCCGCGCCGACCAAGCCGCTGGGCGCTGGCGAGGTGCGGCTCTACGCTTTCCCGACCGACAGCGAATATACGGATAATGTCGCCGCTTACTGGACGCCCAAGGCGCCGGTGCAGCCCGGCCGCCGGATCGATGTCTCTTATCGGCTGGACTGGTCGGCGAATCCCGCGCCGGCCGGCACGCAAATGGCGCGGCTGGTGGATGTCTGGCGCGGGCGCGGCGACACGGCCGAAGCGGATCGGCTGGTGCTCGACTTTGCTGGCGTGCCGGAGGGGACGAAGCCGGAAATCTGGGCCGATCTGTCCAGCGGAAAGCTGCTCAAAAAGGCGGGCTATCCGGTGCTGGACCGCCCGCAACTCTATCGCGTCATACTCGACATACAGCGCGCACAGGGCAGCCCGGCCGATATTCGGGCGCAGCTGCGGGCCGGCAATCGCGCGTTCAGCGAATATGTGCATTACCCGCTCGGCGCATGAATCTGGCGCATAAAAGGAACCGACAGCCGCAGCGCCTGTTCTAGTGACCCGAATCTGAAGTTCGCCACATTGTGAGGCAGGCTCGCTACGAACGTCAGATTCGTCAGGGTCACTAGCAAATATAGGATTTCTAGTGTGGTTTATGGATTGCAAACAGGCACCGCACCTGGCCGCTATAATGAGGCCTGTTTCACATCCACCACATTAGCGCTTGGGCCAACAGGGATCGGCTTATGACAGACGTGGGAGGCGCACGCGCCGGTGGCGCCGCCGGAACCGGGAAGGACATGCCGCGCGCCTTCGAGCATCTGCCGCCCGAAGCGCCCATCGCCATGCCCGTGCAGAATTTCCGCGAGCGCCCCAAGGCATGGCGCCGGCCGGTCAATATCGACCTGTGGGCGCGGCGGCTGCTGATCGTCCTGCTGGCGCTGATCCCCGCCGCCATTGCCGGACATGAGATGCGCCAGTCGATCGGGCTGGACGGCATCAGCGCGTGGGAAGGCGTCTATCTCGCCCTGTTCATCCCGCTCTTCGCCTGGATCGCCTTTGGCTGCGCGACGGCGGCGGTGGGGTTCCTGCTCCAGACGGTCGGCGGCGGCCGCGCGGTCCAGCCGCAAAGCCCCCGCGCCTCCGCGCCGCTGAAGGCGAAGACTGCAATCCTGCTGCCGGTCTGCAATGAAGATTTTCTCGGCGTGCTCGGGCGCCTCTCCATCATGGAGCGCTCGCTCGCGCAGGTGATGGGCGGCGAGCGCTTTGAATTTTTTATCCTGAGCGATTCCAATCCCGACAATGGGGAGACGGAGCGCAAGGCCTATATGGAGATGCGCGGCGCCTTCACGCGCCCGGTCCATTATCGCCGCCGCGCCCTCAATATCGGCCGCAAGCCCGGCAATATCGAGGAGTGGGTGACGCGTTTCGGCGGCGCTTACGACTATATGATCGTGCTGGACGCCGACAGCGTGATGAGCGGCCAAACCATGGCCCGGCTTGCCGCCGACATGGAACTGCACCCGCATGTCGGCCTGATCCAGACCGTGCCGACCGTGGTCGGCGCCGCCACCTTCTTCGCGCGCTGGCAACAATTTGCCAGCCGCCTGTTCGGTCCGATCTCGGCCGCCGGCATGATCTGGTGGGCCGGGTCGGAGGGCATGTTCTGGGGCCATAACGCCATTTTGCGCGTGCGCGCCTTCGCCGAAAGCTGCGGCCTGCCCGAACTGCCGGGGCGCGCGCCCTTTGGTGGCCATATCATGAGCCATGACATGATCGAGGCGGCGCTGCTGCGGCGGCGCGGCTGGGACGTGCATATGGTGACGGCCGACGACAGTTTCGAGGAATTCCCGCCGGCCATGCCGGACCTCTTCACCCGCGATCGCCGCTGGTGCCAGGGCAATATTCAGCATGTGCCCTTGCTGATGAAGATCAAGGGGCTGCACCCGGTCAGCCGCTTCCAGCTGATGGTCGGCGCGTCGGCTTATTGCACGTCGCCGCTGTGGCTGGCGCTGATGCTGGTGGTGCTGGGCGGCGCAGCATCGGGTGCCTGGCCGCCGGCGGCGGTGCTGCCGTCGGGCGGGCTGCTGGCGCTGACCGCGCTGCTGCTGTTCGGGCCGAAGATATTGGCGATGATCTGGGCGCTAGCCGATCCGGCGCGGCGCATCGGCTTTGGCGGCGGCGCGCGCATGCTGCGCGGCGTGTTCGCCGACATCGCCCTTTCCATTCTGATGGCGCCGGTAAGTATGCTGACGCAGACGATCAATCTCTTCGGCATCCTGCTGGGCCGCAAGAGCAGCTGGAACGGCCAAACCCGCGACCGCGACGGGCTGGGCCTGGGCAGCGCCATCTGGCTGTTCAAATGGCATATCCTGCTGGGCGTCGGCATGACGCTGCTGGCGTTGCAGGCGGGCGGCGCGCTGCTGTGGATGCTGCCGGTATTGGCGGGGCTGTTCCTCGCGCCGCTGCTGGCGGCGGTGACGGCGCGCAAGGATCTGGGTCGCCGGGCGCAGGAAAGCGGGCTGTTTCAGGTCGCCGCCCCGTGGTGGCGCACCCAAAGCTATCGGCCGCTGCGCTATCGCTGGCCCGTGGCCGGCACCGCGCCGCGCATGGCGCTGGCCGCCAATGACGAATGATATAGCGGTCTAGGTTCGGCGCGCCCCCGCCGGCGCCTCAATCGTCCCAGTCGCGCATCTTCTCGCGCAGCTTGTCGAGCGCGGCCTTCTTGATCTGGCACACGCGCGCGGCGCCGATGTCGAGCGTCTGGCCGATTTCCTCCAGATTGAGTTCCTCGACGAAATAGAGTTGCAGCACCAGCGCCTCGCGCTGCGGCAGCTCGCCTATATAATTAGCCAGCGCGGCCTTGAGCGATTCGCGCACCATGATGTCATCGGCGCGCTCTTCCACATCGGCGAACCACATGGACTGGTCGGAATAGACCTCGTCCATGCTCATATGCTGCGCCATCTCCGCGCCATCGGCCATTTCGCGATAGGCGGTCGGCTCCATGCCCATGGCCTGCGACATTTCCGCCTCGCTGGGCGCACGGCCCAGTTGCTGCTCCAGACGCCCGCGCGTCGCCACCAACTTCTTGCGGTTGGCCATGGCCGAGCGGCAGAGCGTCGCATGGCGGCGCAGATGGTCGATCATCGCCCCGCGCACGCGCATCTGCGCATAGCTGGCAAAGCCAAGGCCGCGATCCTCAAAGCCGTTGGCGGCCTCCACCAGCGCGACCATGCCGATCTGGAGCAGGTCTTCAATCTCGATCGCGCTCGAAACGCGGCCATGGACATGCCACGCGATCTTGCGCACCAGCGGCATATATTGCCGCGCCAGCTGTTCGGGGCGGACGGCGGCGCCGGTCTTGCCATAGACATGGGTGCCGGCCGAAATCTTGTTCATATACATGGGTCAGCTCTTCCTCATGCAGCCCGGTCGCGATGCGACAACGTCTCGGCGCGCGGCATGGCGCGCGTCTCGCCACCGACGACGGCTACAACCTCAACACCCTTGCCGTCCGGAATTTCCAAGAAGGACAAAACCGGCGTTTCCGGCAGATGCGGCTTGAACAGCCGGGCGAGCGCGCGACGCGCGACGGGCGACGTTACGATAGCGAAATTGCGGGCCTGGCCCAGCAGCGGCCGGGCCGCGCCGACGACTGCTTCGATGATGCGGTTGGCGAGCGCCGGCTCGATCGGATGTTTGGCGTCTCCGGCAACACGCATCGCCTGCGCGAGCAGCGCCTCCAGATCGCCGTCGAGGGTGATGACTGGCAGCGGCATCTTCACCGGCACCAGCCCCTGAATGATGAGCGCGCCAATCCGCTGACGAACCGCCTCGACCAGCTGGTCCATGCTCATGTCGGGGCGCACCGCGTCGACCATCGCCTCGCAGATGCGGCGGAAATCCTTGAGCGGAATGCCTTCGGCCAGCAGCGCGCGGCAGAGCGCGGAAATCTGCGTCAGGCTGAGCAGCGCGGGCGTCAGCCCGTCGACCAGCTGCGGCGCGGCGTCCTTCAGATTGTCGAGCAGCTTGCGCGCCTCGTCCAGGCCGAACATCTCGCTGGCGTTCATCGCGATCAGCTGGTTGAGATGGGTGGCGACGACCGTCGGCGGGTCGACGACGGTATAGCCGGCCACCACCGCTTCGCTGCGCTTGGACGGCGAAATCCACACCGCTTCAAGGCCGAATGTCGGATCCTGCGCCGGGCGGCCGGCGACCGTTCCTTCCAGCGCGCCGCTGTCGAGCGCCAGCAGATCGTCGGGCCAGATTTCATCCTCGCCCACGACGACGCCGGCAATGGTTATGCGATATTGGTTCGGCTCCAGCGCCAGATTGTCCTTCACCCGCACCATTGGCACGACGAAGCCCAGTTCCTTCGACAGCTGGCGGCGGATGCCGGTGATCCGGGCCATCAGCGGCGCGCCCTTGCGCTCGTCGACCAGGCTGATGAGGCCATAGCCAATCTCCAGACCCAGGATCGCGCCGTCCGACACGTCATTCCATTCGATCAGCGCCGGATTGGCCGGCGGCGGAGCGGGCGCGGGTTCGGCTGCCTTGGCCTTGGCCGACTTGCGCAGCTGCCAGGCGATAAAGCCCGCGACCGCGGCGGCCGGCAGGATGATGAGATGCGGCATGCCGGGCAGCACGCCCAGAAAGCCGAGAATGGCGGCAACCGGCACCCAGGCCTTGCCCGATCCGAACTGGCCGGCAATCTGGCCCGACAGATCATCTTCGGACTTCACGCGGGTGACGATCGACGCGGCGGCGATCGACAGCAGCAGCGCGGGGATCTGCGCAACCAGCGCGTCGCCGATGGCCAGGATGATATAGGTCTGCGCGGCGTCGCCGATGGACAGGCCATGGCTGGCGACGCCCAGAATGATGCCGCCGACGATATTGATAACCAGGATGAGGATGCCGGCAACGGCATCGCCCTTCACGAACTTGCTGGCACCATCCATCGAGCCGTAGAAATCCGCCTCGGTCGCGACTTCCTGACGGCGCTGCTTGGCTTCCTCGGGCGTCAGCAGGCCGGCATTGAGGTCGGCGTCGATCGCCATCTGCTTGCCGGGCAAGGCGTCCAGCGTGAAGCGCGCCGACACTTCGGACACGCGGCCCGCGCCCTTGGTGATGACGACCAGGTTGATGATCATCAAAATGGCGAAGACGAAGATGCCGACGATATAATCGCCGCCGATCAGAAAATGGCCGAACGCCTCGATCACATGACCGGCGGCATCCGCGCCTTCATGGCCAGACACCAGCACGACGCGGGTCGAGGCGACATTGAGCGCCAGCCGCAACAGGGTGGCGAACAGCAGCACCGTCGGAAAGCTCGAAAAATCCAGCGGCTTGGCTGCGTTCAGCGCCACCATCAGCACCGCAAGGCTGATCATGATGTTGGTGATGAAGCCAATATCCAGCATCAGCGCCGGCACCGGCACCATCATGAACATCACGACCATCAGCGTCGCAAAGGGCAGCACCGCACCCTTGGCGGCGCTCATCCAGATCTTCGCTTTGACTTGAGCAGGGGACATGAAGAGCCGTTACCTTCCGAGGGTGGCGAGCATGAGATAGGCGAGACGCGCGGTCTGCGGCTGGGGGCGAATGTCGACATCGGCGCGGCTGGCGAGCCGCTGCGTCTCGATCCGCACATAATCGGCGGGCTGCACCGTGCGCGCGCCGCTGGGCAACGCGGCATCGGCATAGCTGACCGGGCCGCCATCCAACGTGGCGCTGCCCTTTTGCAGCTTGGCGGCGAACCGGTCGCGTATGTCTGAAAAGCTGCGCGCCTGGCCCTGCCGATCGTAGAAGATCGAGCGATTGGCCCGCGCGGCCGAGGGGAAGAGCGAAGCGGCGGTGGCGCCCGGCGCCCGGTCATGGGCGGACAGGAATTTGGCCGCACCGCCGACGCCCAGAAAATGCGCGAGATAGAGGTCGACCGGCTCCGCCTCGCGGCCCAGCCGCTGTTCCAGATAGGCCTTGTTGTCGGCGGCATGCTGCGCGGCCATCACCGAAGCGGTTTCGGGATGGTTGCGCAGGTCGAGAATCTGCTGGCGCAGGTTCGGGTCGGAGACATGATAGCGGCCGTTGCTACCCTGGCTGATCGCGTCGGCGGCCCAGCCCAGCCCATATTCATCGCCATGCTTGTTGATGACGGCGAGCCAGCTCTGATCGATGAACTGATAAAGGCCCGTCGCGGACGATGTCGACGCGCGGGCATTAGGGTTGAGGCTGCTTTCGATCTTGGCCTGACCCAGCAGATAACCGAAATCGACGCCCGTGCGACGGCTCGCCATGGCGATCGCGTTTCGCACGCGACCGCTGGCGGAAGTGCCGTTCATCGATATGTCTGCAAAGGCCGACACTAGCTCAATTCCTCATCAGGTATCGAGGCTATTAGAGCAAGGGACGTGCCAAGATTTGGTTAACAGCCGGACACCATGCCGGGAATCGGCGGAAAGGCGCGGCTTTAACAGGCGCGTGACATCGCCCGCTCCGCGAATCACCTGCGGGCGGCGCAGCCATGTTGATGAAATTTCGGAAGAAAGATGCGGCCGTGCGCTTCGGCGCGGCGGGGGTCAGCGGCCGTAGGTCAGCGGTGCGCTGCGAGCGCCATGGGCGGCGAGAATCGCCAGCCGCTGGGCGCTATGATCGGCCAGAACATTGGTACGCACCCGCGCCGCTTCGAGCAGCGGCATGAGCGCGCTCAGCCGTTCCACAACGGCCGCGTCGGACCGCCAGACGCCGATGGCACGCACGGCGGCGGCGGCGGCGGACACCCGGTTGCTGGCCGCCTCGATCGCCGCCGCGCGGTCGTCGAACAGGCCGAACACCGTCGCGCC
>DAMDPH010000067.1:0-16287 GCA_032082785.1 Sphingobium sp.
ATGAGCGCCGATCTGGCCGGCCGGGCGACGGTGCAGATCGTCGAGGCGGGCGCCGACATGCGCGATACGCTGGCGGATCGCGCCACCCAGGCGCTGCGCGCGGCGCCCGATGTCCGCCGGGTGGAGCGGGTCGCGCAGGCCAAGCTGATCGCCCAGCTGGAACCCTGGCTGGGGGAGGAGGCGTCGAGCGGTGACCTGCCCATCCCCGCCCTGATCGACGTAGCGCTGACGCCCGGCGACACGGGGGCCAAGATCGATCGGCTGCGGACGCTGTTGCAGGGCATTTCCCCCGCCATCCGGATCGAGCCGCATGCCGCCTTCCTGCAACCTCTGTCGGGCCTGCTCGCCATTCTGGGCTGGCTGGCGGCGGGGATCGTGCTGCTGATGACGCTGGCGACCGGCGCGGTCGTGGTGCTGGCGGCGCGCAGCGCGCATGACAGCCATCGCCGCACCATCGAAGTGCTGCACCTGATGGGCGCCACCGACGTGCAGATCGCCCGGCTGTTTCAGCGCCGCATCGCCCTCGATGCGACGCTCGGCACCCTGCTGGGCTTCATCCTCGCGGTGGCGATGCTGCTGGTGCTGGAAGTGCGGCTGGCGGCGACGGGGTCTGAATGGCTGGGCGCGGTGCGGCTGGACTGGATCAGCTGGCTGCTGCTGGCGGCGCTGCCGCTGCTCGGCATAGCGCTGTCGACGGTGACCGCCCGCTGGACGGTGCTGCGGGCGCTGGGGCGCAGCCTGTGATCGTGCGGCTGATGGCCCTGTCGCTGGTCGGCTGGATGCTGGGCTTTGCCTGGTTCGCCATCTTCCTGCCGCAACCGCTGGACGAGCGGCGCACTGATGCCATCGTCGTGCTGACCGGCGGGGCGGGCCGCATCGACCGGGGTCTTGCCCTGTTGCAGGACGGTGCGGCCAAGCGGATGCTGATCTCCGGCGTCGACCGCGCCGTTCGCCCGTCCGAACTGGCCGACCGCTACAAGACGCCCGAAAGCCTGTTTTCCTGCTGCATCACGCTCGGCCGCGAGGCGATCGATACCCGCTCCAACGCCATCGAAACCGCCCGCTGGCTCGAACGGCGGGACTATAAGACGGTGCGCCTCATCACCACCGACTGGCATATGCGCCGCTCCGCGCTGGAGCTGCGGCAGGCGCTGCCCGCGCGCGTCGATCTGGTCTATGACGCGGTGCCAAGCCGGCCGAGCCTGTCGATCCTTGCGCGCGAATATAATAAATTCCTGCTACGCAGCGCCGCCGCGCTGATCGGCGTCTGAACAGGATGAAGTCATGATTACCGCGCTGCGCTCCGCCGCCTTCATGCTGGTCTTCTATGTGGGATCGGCGCTGTGCGTGTTTTCGGCCATCCTCGTCGGCTGGATTCGCCCCGCCGTGCTGCGCGCCATCGCCACGCGCTGGAGCCGCTTCCACCGCTGGAGCGTGCGCTGGCTGCTGGGGCAGAAGATCCGGGTTGAGGGCGATCTGCCCCACGGTCCCTATCTCTACATCGTCAAGCATGAGTCGATGTTCGAAACGATCGACATGCTCTGCCTGTTCGACGAGCCGGTGATCGCCGCCAAGCGCGAGCTGTTCGACATACCTTTTTGGGGCGGCATCGCCCGGCGCTATGGCCTCATCCCCATCGAGCGGTCGGGCGGCGCCAGCGCCATGCGGGTGCTGCGCAGCTATGCGCGGGCGGCGGTTGAGGAAGGGCGCGCCATCTGCATTTTCCCCGAAGGCACGCGCGTTCCCCATGGCGAAGCGCCGCCGCTGCGCTCAGGCTTTGCCGGCCTTTATGCGCTGCTCGGTCTGCCGGTGGTGCCGATCGCCATCGACAGCGGGCGCGTGTCGCCGCGCGGTCGTTTCCTCAAGCGCGCGGGCGTCATCACCTATCGCGTCGGTCCGGTCGTGCCCGCCGGTCTCGACCGGCGGGAGGCGGAGCGGATCGTCCATGCCGCCATCAATGCGCTGAACCCGCCCCAAGCGATCGCCGCCGCCGCCGATCAGTGACTGCGGCCGAAGTCCGGCTTGGCGTCATCCTGCCCCTGTTCGATGATCGACCGGCGGATGGCGCGGGTGCGGGTGAAGAGGTTGAACAGCGTGTCGCCGTCATTCCAGCGGATCGCCCGTTGCAGGGTGGAAAGATCCTCCGAGAAACGCTGGAGCATTTCCAGCACCGCGTCCTTGTTCGACAGGAATACGTCGCGCCACATGGTCGGGTCCGACGCGGCGATGCGGGTGAAGTCGCGAAAGCCGCCGGCGGAATATTTGATGACCTCCGACTGGGTCACATCCTCCAGGTCGCTGGCCGTGCCGACGATCGTATAGGCGATGAGATGCGGCAAATGGCTCGTGACGGCCAGCACCAGGTCATGATGGCCGGGGTCCATCAGCTCGACCTCCGCACCGACCCGGCGCCATAGTTCGGCGACGCGCTCGACCGCGGCGGGCTGGGAGTCGGCGGGCGGGGTGACGATGCACCAGCGGCCCTTGAACAAAGTGGCGAAGCCCGCTTCAGGGCCGCTATTCTCGGTGCCCGCGACCGGATGGGCGGGAATGATATGCCGCCCCGGCAATGCCGCCGTCAGCTGCGCCAGCACATCCGCCTTGCAGGAGCCGACATCGCTGATGATCGCTTCGGGCGGCAGCTCGTCGGCAATCTCCGCGGCGGCGGCGCCCATCGCGCGGACGGGGACGCACAGCACCACCAGATCGGCATCGGTGACGGCGGCGCCGGCGGTGTCGCTGACATCGTCGCACAGGTCGATCGCCCGCGCCGTCACCCGCACCTGCGGGTCGGCATCATGGCCGGTGACATGGACGTTCGGCATCGACGCGCGGATCGCGCGCGCCAGCGAGGAACCGATCAGGCCGAGGCCGATGATGGAAACACGGGAAAAGGGCAGCATCGATCAGGCGGTTTCCGCCATCGCCCGCAATTTGGCGGCAACCGCCCGCATCTGCGCCTCGGTGCCGATGGTGATGCGCAGGCCGTTGGGCAGGCCCTGCCCCGGCAGCCAGCGCGTGGCATAGCCCTCGTCCCACAGCCCCTTCATCGCCGCTTCGGCCGTCAGCGGGCCGTCGAACAGGATCAGCAGGAAATTGGTCTTGCTCGGCACCGCGCGCAGCCCGTGATTGGACAGGGCCGCCACTTCCGTCGCCAGCCATTCGCGCCAGCGGGCATTATGCGCGCGGCTCTCCGCCACCCATTGGGTGTCGGCGATGGCGGCGATGGCGCCCGCCTGACCCGCGCTGGTCACGTTGAAGGGGGCGCGGATGCGATGGAGAATGTCGATCACCTCGGCGCTGGCATAGCCCCAGCCGATCCGCTCCGCCGCCAGACCGTAGATTTTCGAGAAGGTGCGGGTGATCAGCACATTGTCGGCGGTGCGGGCCAGCTCCAGCCCGCCATCATCCTCGTCCGGCTCCAGATATTCGGCATAGGCCTGATCGAGCACGAACAGGATGTCGGGGCGCAGCGCCGCATGCAGCCGGGCGATCTCCGCTTTGCTGGTCATGGTGCCGGTCGGGTTGTTGGGATTGGCGAGATAGACGACCTTCGTCCGCTCCGTCACGCAGGCGAGCAGCGCGTCGACATCGGTGCCATAATCGGCGTCCGGCGCAATCACCGGCGTCGCGCCGACGCGGCGGGTGGCGATGTCGTAGACGGCAAAGCCATAGCGGACATAGATGATTTCATCGCCCGGCCCGGCATAGGCGCTGGCGGCAAGATGCAGCAACTCGTCGGAGCCGGTGCCATAGATGATGCGCGCCGGGTCCAGCCCATGGGCCGCGCCGATCGCCTCGCGCAACTTGGTCGCGGACGGGTCGGGATAGGTGGCCAGATCGGCGGTGGCGGCCACCAGAGCCGCCCGCGCCGCATCGCTCGATCCCAGCGGATTTTCATTCGCCGACAATTTGACCAGCGGCCGACCATCATCGGCGGCGGCCTTCCCCGGCACATAGGCCGAAATGCCAAGGATCCAGTCTTTGGGAGCAGGTTTCGTCATGACCGGGCTTTAGCGGCTTCCACCCGAAAGGCCAAGCGCTACACCACAGGCGTGGGCAGCGGCTGTCCGGCGAAATGCGCCTCCAGATTGGCGATGACGAGATCGGCCATCGCCTTGCGGCTGTGGACGGTGGCGCTGCCCTGATGCGGTTGCAGCACAACCTGATCCATCGCCAGCAGCGCATCGGGCACATGCGGTTCGTCTACGAACACGTCGAGCCCTGCGCCGGCGATGCGCCGGTCCTCCAGCGCCGCGACCAGCGCCGGCTCGTCGATCACCGCGCCCCGGCTGATATTGATGACGACGCCCTCGGGGCCGAGCGCGTCGAGCATCTCCGCGCCGACCAGCCCCGCCGCCTCCGGCCCGCCCGATGTGGCGACGATCAGCACGTCGCTCTCCCGCGCGAAGGCGACCGCGTCGGCGACATAGCGATAGGGGCAGTCGGCGACGGGGCGACGATTATGATAGAGGATTTCGCCCGCCACCGGCTCCAGCCGGGTGGCGATCGCCTGGCCGATCCGGCCCAGCCCCAATATGCCGATGCGCCGGCCGGTGACGCGGCCCGACAGCGCCGGCTTTTCGCCCCGCGCCCAGTCGCCCGCGCGCACCATCCGGTCATTGGCGGCGATATTGCGGATGGTGGCGTAGAGCAGCCCCACGGCAAGATCGGCGACATCGTCGGTCAGCACGTCGGGCGTATTGCTGACGCTTATGCCCTTGGCGCGGGCATGATCGACATCGACCTTGTCATAACCAACGGAAAACAGGCCGATCATCTCCAGCTTGGGCAGCGCGTCCATGATCCCGGCCGATGCGCCGACCGACCCGAAACTGACCAGCGCCCGCGCCGCCTCCGCCCCGTCCGGCAGGCGGTCGAGCGGCGCGTCGGCGGGCACCGTCACCACCGCGAAGCGCTTTTCCAGCTCTCCGTTCAGATAGGGGTAGAGGGGGCCATAGGCGACGATCGGGGGGCGGGCGCTCTCAGTCATGCCCGCCTGTCTAGGATGGTTGCCGGCGGGACGCCAGCCACACTGCGCGAGATTCTGGGCCAGATTTTGGGCCGGAATGTGGGCCAGATTGACAGCGCCGGGCGGCGGTCCTAGCCCCGCTCCCCTATGGCCAGCCATCCTCTTCCCGACGACAGCCGCTTCGGCCTGCGCCGCCAGCTTCGCCTGTCCGCTCCGCTGCCGCTGGTGAGCGGTGCGTCGCTCGGCGCGGTCGACATCGCCTATGAAACCTATGGCCGCATGAATGCGGACCGTTCCAACGTCATCCTGATCTGCCATGCCCTGACGGGCGACCAATATGTCGCCTCGGAGCATCCGGTAACGGGCAAGCCCGGCTGGTGGTGGCGGCTGGTGGGGGAGGGCAAGCCGGTCGATCCGGCGCGCCATTTCATCGTCTGCTCCAACGTCATCGGCAGCTGCATGGGCTCCTCCGGACCGGCCAGCGTCGATCCGGCGAGCGGCGAACCCTATGCCATGCGCTTTCCGGTGCTGACCATCGCCGACATGGTGCGGGCGCAGGCGATGCTGCTCGACCATCTGGGCGTCGACCGGCTGGCGGCGGTGATCGGCGGGTCGATGGGGGGGATGCAGGCGCTGACCTGGCCCACCCTGTTCCCCGACCGGGTCGAAAGCTGCATCGTTATCGCCTCCACCGCCCGGCACAGCGCGCAGAATATCGCCTTTCACGAAGTCGGGCGGCAGGCGATCATGGCCGATCCCAACTGGCGCGGCGGCGACTATTATGCCGATGGTCAGGTGCCGAGCGCCGGCCTCGCCGTCGCCCGCATGGCGGCGCATATCACCTATTTGTCCGAAGCCGGGCTGACCGAGAAATTCGGCCGGCGGCTGCAAGGGCGCGACGCCAAGACCTTCGGCTTCGACGCCGATTTCCAGGTCGAATCCTATTTGCGGCATCAGGGGCTGAGCTTCGTCGACCGGTTCGACGCCAACAGCTATCTCTACATCACCCGCGCCATGGACTATTATGACATTGCCGAGGATCATGGCGGCAGCCTCGCCCGCGCCTTTGCCGCGTCGCGCGCGCGCTTCTGCCTCGTCAGCTTCGATACCGACTGGCTCTATCCCACCGCCGAATCGCGGGTGATCGTCCATGCGCTTCACGCCAGCGGCGCGCAGGCGAGCTTCGTCGAACTGTCCAGCCCCTTCGGCCATGACGCCTTCCTGCTCGAAAGCCCCGAGCTGAACCGCGTGGTCGACGGCTTTCTGCGCGGGGGCCGGGCATGACCGTGCTGCGTCCCGACCTCGCCCTGATCGCCCGCACCGTGGAGCCGGGCGCGCGGGTGCTCGACGTCGGCTGCGGCGATGGCGCGCTGATGGCCGCGCTGCGCGACGCCAAGCAGGTGGATGCGCGCGGGCTGGAGCTGGACGGCTCCAATGTCGCCGCCGCCGTGGGGCGGGGCCTGTCGGTGGTGCAGGGCGATGCCGACACCGACCTTGGCTATTATCCCGACGCCAGTTTCGACTATGCGATCCTCAGCCAGACGCTTCAGACCACGCGCCGGCCGGATCAGGTGGTGGAGGAATTGCTGCGGATCGGCCGGCAGGCATTCGTATCCTTCCCCAATTTCGCCCATTGGCGCGGCCGCCTGTCGCTGCTGTGGGGCGGGCGCATGCCGGTGACGCGGCTGCTGCCGGACAGCTGGTATGACACGCTCAACATCCACCATGTGACGGTCGATGATTTCCGCGCTCTGGTGAAGGAGCGGGGTTGGCATATTGACGGGCAATGGTTCCTCAAGGGCGACCGCGAAACCACCCATGCCAACGCCAATCTCTTCGCCGAACATGCGGTGTTCCTGCTGCGGCGATAGCAGCGGGACGGCGGCGCGCCCTCAGTCGGGGGGGGCGATCCCCCGCGCCACCAGCGCATTGGCGATGGCGGCGATCTCCTCGGCCGGGCGGCTGTCGTCCCAGACGCCGTAGCGCAGCCCCAGAAACACGTTCATGCCCATGATCGCCCAGGCATGGACCTCCTCCACATCCGCGCGCACATCGCCCCGCTCTGCGGCCTTGGCGAGGCGGCCGGCCATGCGGGCGGCGGTATTTTCATAATGGGCGCGATAGGCGGCCTGATCGACGAACTCGGCTTCGTCGATGATGCGATACAGTTCCTTATGCGCGCGGGCGAAGCGCAGGAAGCTCAGCAGGCCCAGCCGTTCCGCCTCGATCCCGTCGCGCGCCTGCGCGATATGCGGGCCGACGGCATCGCGAACCTGCGCCGACATGTCCGCCACCAGCGCCCGGAAAATATCGTCCTTGCTGTCGAAATAGGTGTAGAAACTGCCCAGCGCACAGCTTGCGCGGCGGGTGATGCCGCTGATCGACCCGTCGTGAAATCCCTTCTCCCCAAATTCCTCCGCCGCCGCCGACAGCAGCGCCCGGCGCGTGCGTTCGCCTCTGGCGGTGCGCGGCCTCTTGTCGGAAACGGGTTGGGGATCGGCCACGTGTCTCTCCTTTTTCAGGCACTTGCATGGGCGTGCCCGTGCCTGTTCTTTCCTCCTCCTATTTGAAGTTGAAAGATGGTTCAACTTTCATTATCAGGAGCGGCAACAGGGGCGATCCGGAAAGAGCGGGCGCCGTTTCAGGAGAGGATCAGCCGATGAAGGCCATCAACAGCATTCGTGCCCTTGCCCTCGCTTCGGCCGCGTGGGGCGGACTTGCCGCACTACCCGTGCTGGCGCAGGACGCGCCCGCAACGCCAGCGGTCGCGGACCCGGGCGACGTTATCGTCGTCACCGCCCGCCGGCGCGAGGAAACGCTGGTCAGCGTGCCGATCGCGGTCAGCGCCTTTTCGGGCGCCAAGCTGGAAAGCCAGGGCGCCATCGACATCAGCGACCTGGCCAATGTCGTTCCCAACACCACGCTGGAGGCGTCGCGCGGCACCAACTCCACCCTCACCGCCTTCATCCGCGGCGTGGGTCAGCAGGATCCGGTGTCGGGCTTCGAACAGGGGGTCGGCATCTATCTTGATGATGTCTATCTGAACCGGCCGCAGGGGGCGATGCTCGACATTTATGATGTGGAGCGGATCGAGGTGCTGCGCGGGCCGCAGGGCACGCTCTATGGCCGCAACACCATCGGCGGCGCGGTCAAATATGTGACGCGCATGCTGCCGCAGGAATTTTCGCTGAAGCTCAAGGGCAGCTATGGCAGCTATGATCAGGCCGACGGCATCATCAGCGTTTCCGCGCCGATCGGCGATCTGGTCCGTGTCGGCGGCGCGTTCGCGCGGCTGTCACGCGGCGGCTTCGGCAAGAATCTCACCACCGGCGAGGATAATTATAACAAGGATATCTGGGCCGGCCGCGCCACCTTCGAAATGGGCGGCTATGGCGAACCGGTGCTGATGCGCATCACCGGCGACTATACCAAGGACAATAGCAATGCGCGCGGCGGGCACCGGCTGATCCCGGGTCAGCTGTCGGGCGCGCCGGTGCTGGACGATGTGTTCGACACGCGCGGGGGGCTGAGCGATCCCAAACAATATGTGAAGTCCTACGGCCTCTCGATGAACCTGACGGCGGAGCTGTCGGACGCGGTGACGCTGCGCTCCATCAGCGCCTGGCGCAAGGATGACAGCGCCTCGCCCATCGATTTCGACGCGCTGGCGGCCGTCGATGTCGACGTGCCGGCCTATTATTTCAACGAGCAGCTGAGCCAGGAAATCCAGCTTCTCTACGATAAAGGCCCGATCCACGGCATGGTCGGCTTCTATTATCTGGATGCCAAGGCCGACACCCAGTTCGACGTGCGGCTGTTCACCACCGTGCCGGGCCTCACGGCCTTCACCCAGGCCGATGTCGATACCGAAACTTATGCGATCTTCGGCGACCTGACCTTCGACCTGTCGGATCAGCTGAGCCTGTCCGCCGGCGGCCGCTATACCTGGGACGAGCGGCGCGGCGACATCCTGCGGCAGACCTATCTGGGCGGCGGCTCGCCGGTATTTGGCGGCGCGGGCACCGCCTTTGGTGCGCCCAGCACCAATTTCCGCGGCCGGAATGAGTTCAAGAAATTCACCCCGCGTTTCTCGGTCAGCTACAAGCCCACGTCCGATCACAATATCTACGCCAGCTATTCCAAAGGGTTCAAGGGCGGCGGCTTCGACCCGCGCGGAGTCGGCACCAATGCGCCCGACACCAATGGCGACGGCATCCGCCAGGACAGCGAAGTCGCCGCCTTCCTCAGCTTCGCGCCGGAGGAAGTAGACAGCTATGAAGTCGGCTATAAGGGCAATCTGATGGATGGCGCGCTCAATGTCGCGCTTGCCGGCTTCTATGCCGATTACAAGGATGTGCAGATCCCCGGATCGGTCGCCTGCGATGTGGGCGGGCTTCCCTCCTTCTGCGGCATCGTCTCCAACGCTGGCAAGGCGACCTTCAAGGGGCTGGAATTTGAAAGCAGCGCCCGGCTCGGCCGCGACATGCTGGCCGGCGGCGACCGGCTGAACCTGTCGACCGCGATCGGCTATATCGACGCGCAATATAAGGAATATGTGACGCTGATCGGCGGCACGCCGACCGATGTGGCCGACAATCGCAAGGTGCAGAACACGCCCAAATGGACCGCCAGCGGCACTCTGAGCTATACGACGCCGGTCGGCGCGGGCAGCCTCTATCTCGGCAGCACCGTCTCCTGGCGCAGCACCACCTATCAGTTCGAGATTCCCAATCCCTATATCGACCAGAAGGGCTTTGCCCTGTGGGACGCCAATCTCGTCTACACCGCGCCCAACGACCGCTGGACGCTGGGCCTGCATGGCAAGAACCTGCTGGACAAGGAATATAAGACCTCGGGCTATACCTTCGTCGTGGCCAATCCGCGCACCGGCGCCATCGTCAACAACGCCGCCGGCTTCCCCACGCCCTCGCTCGGCCGGGAAGGCACGCTGACCGCCTTTTACGGCAATCCCCGGCAGGTCTTCGTGACGGGCACGGTGAAGTTCTGACCGGTCTACCCTTCCGTTCGGTTCGAGCCTTGTCGAGAACCTTCACGCAACGCTTCTCGACAAGCTCGAAGCGAACGGAGATGGGTGAAAAGCCATGACCAACCAACCCGCCACCGCCACCTCTCCCGCTTCCCCGGCCTATCGCGGCGTCGTGCTGGCGATGCTGCTGCTGGTCTACACGTTCAACTTTCTCGACCGGCAGATCCTCGGCATCCTGGCCGTGCCGATCAAGGCGGACCTGATGCTGTCGGACCGGCAGCTCGGCCTGCTCGGCGGCCTGGCCTTTGCATTGCTCTATTCGACGCTGGCGATCCCGCTGGCGATGCTGGCCGACCGGACCAGCCGCACCTGGGTCATTACCGTCAGCCTCGCGGTGTGGAGCGGCTTTACCGCGCTCTGCGGCATGGCGGGCAGCTTCTGGCAGATGTTCCTGTTCCGCGTCGGGGTCGGCGTTGGCGAAGCGGGCGGGGTCGCGCCCTCCTATGCCGTCATTTCCGACTATTTCCCGCCGCATCAGCGGGCGCGGGCGCTGTCGGTCTATTCGCTCGGCATTCCGCTCGGCTCGGCGGGCGGGGTGCTGCTGGGCGGCTATATCGCGCAGCTGGTGGAATGGCGCACCGCCTTCATCGTCGTCGGACTGCTGGGGCTGCTGATCGCGCCGCTGTTCCGGCTGACGGTGCGCGAGCCGGCGCGGCCGGTGGCGACCGGCGCGCAGGTGCCGGTCAGCGCGGTGTTCGGCATATTGGCGGCCAAGCGCAGCTTCTGGCTGCTGGCGCTGGGCGCGGCGAGCAGTTCGATGTGCGGCTATGGCGTCGCCTTCTGGCTGCCCAGCCTGATGACGCGCAGCTTCGGCCTGGACCTGATCGGCGCCGGGCAGTTTCTCGGCGCGCTGCTGCTGATCGGCGGCGTCGCTGGCGTGTTGCTGGGCGGGTGGCTGGGCGACCGGCTGGGCGGCAGGGACCGCGCTTTCTATGCCTGGGTGCCGGCCATCAGCTATGTGGTGGGCATGCCGCTCTTCGTCGTGGGCGTGCTGTCGGGCAGCGTCACCGCCGCCTTCCTGCTGTTCCTGATCCCGCAGGCGCTGGTCTATGTCTGGCTCGGCCCGGTGCTGACGGCGGTGCAGCATCTCGTCCCCGCCCATATGCGGGCCAGCGCGGCGGCGTCCTTCCTGCTCATCAACAATCTGGTGGGCCTCGGCCTTGGCAGCTGGGCGGTGGGCGAGCTGTCCGACGCGCTGACGCCCGCCTTCGGGGTCGAGGCGCTGCGCTATGCGATCGTCGCCGCGCTCGGCTTCTACCTTCTGGCCGGCCTGTTCATGGCGCTGGCGGGCAAGGCGCTGCGCAAGGATTGGGTGGCGGGCTGAGCCGCCGCCCGTTCAGCGTTCCCGCGTCGCGCTGAACTTCACCTTGGGGTGACGTTCCTGCTGATAGCCGATGTCCCAGACGCTTTTTGCCATGAACACCAGATTGCCGTCCCGGTCGCGCGCCATATTGCCGCCGTTGAAGGAGACCAGATCCTTCACCGCCGCCTCGTCGCCGCTGATCCAGCGTGCGGTGTCGAAGGGGGAGGGCTCCAGCCCCGCCGCGACCTTATATTCCGCCTCCAGCCGGGAGATCAGCACTTCCAGCTGAAGCTGCCCGACCACGCCGACGATCCAGTTGCTGCCGATTTCGGGATAGAAGACCTGGATCACCCCTTCTTCGCTGAGGTCGTCCAGCGCCTTGCGCAGCTGCTTGGTCTTGGTCGGGTCCTTGAGCGCCACGCGGCGCAATATTTCGGGCGCGAAATTGGGCAGGCCGGTGAAGCGCAGGCCCGGCTTTTCCGACAGCGTATCCCCCACGCGCAGCGCGCCATGATTGGGGATGCCGATAATGTCGCCCGGATAGGCCTCATCCGCCAATTCGCGATCCTGCGCGAAGAAGAGGATCGGCGAATGCACGGCGAGCGGCTTGCCCGATCCGCTCGGCGTCAGCTTCATGCCGCGCCGGAACTTGCCCGAACAGAGCCGCATGAAGGCGATGCGGTCGCGGTGCATCGGGTCCATATTGGCCTGCACCTTGAAGATGAAGCCGGTGACTTCGTTCTGCCCCGGCTCGACCGGCGCCGGCTCGGCCGGCTGGGCGCGGGGCGGCGGCGCATGGGCGGCGAGCGCGTCGATCAGCTCGGTAACGCCGAACAGTTTCAGCGCCGACCCGAAATAGACCGGGGTCAGATCGCCGCTGCGATAGGCGTCGAGGTCGAAGCTCGCATAGCCGCCGCGCGCCAGCTCCGCCTCGTCCCGCAGCCGCTCCAGCCCCTGGGCGGAGAGATGATCGGCCAATGTCGGGTCGTCGAGGCCGGTGAAATGGCTTTCCTTGCCCTCGAATTCCTTGGACGGGCCGCTCGGCTGGCGCAGGCGGTTGGTGGCGAAGTCGTAAATCCCCTCAAACTCGCCGCCCATGCCGACCGGCCAGCTCATCGGGCACACGTCGAGCGCCAGCGCATCGGCCACTTCGTCCAGCAGCGAAAAGCCGTCGCGCCCTTCGCGATCTACCTTGTTGACGAAGGTGATGATGGGCACGTTGCGCAGCCGGCACACTTCGAACAGCTTGCGCGTCTGCGGCTCGATGCCCTTGGCGGCGTCGATCACCATCACCGCCGAATCGACGGCGGTCAGCGTGCGATAGGTATCCTCGCTGAAATCTTCATGGCCCGGCGTGTCGAGCAGGTTGAAGGTGATCGTCTCGCCATCGCGCGTCCGTTCGAACGTCATGACCGAGGAGGTGACGGAAATGCCGCGCTGCTGCTCGATCTTCATCCAGTCCGACCGGGCGCGCCGGTTCGCGCCGCGCGCCTTCACCTCGCCGGCAAGGTGAATAGCGCCGCCTTCCAGCAGCAGCTTTTCGGTCAGCGTGGTCTTGCCCGCGTCGGGGTGGGAAATGATCGCAAAGGTGCGGCGGGAAGGAATGGTCATGGGTCAGCGGCTCTTGAAAAACATCCGTCGGCCCTGTGCCCGTAGCTGGGCCTGAACGGAATTTCTGTGAAGGCGCCGTTACACGTCCACCAGGGCGACGTCCATGCGGAAGCTGCGCCGGTCGCCGGGCAGCAGCGCCATGATGCCGGGCTTGTCCCACACATCGCCCTCGAACCCGACCGGATCGGCCATGCCGGCCCAGGGTTCGACGCACAGATAGTGCGCGCCCGGCTTCTGCCACAGGCCGAGCCACGGGGTGTCGGGGAAATCGATCTTCAGCCGCCGCCGCCCCGGCACGCCCCAGTACAGGCTGTGGCTGGCAAGATCGTCCCAGATCAGCGCGTCGCCTTCGAACATGTCGGGCGTCGGCGCAAAGCCGTCACCCTCCACCGGCGAAGGGAAGCGTTCGCGCGCGATCAGCCCCGGCTCGGCGCCGACGCGGCGGATGGAGGCCGGCTCAGGCTGGTCGAACTGGATGCGGTGATCGGCCGCCGCGCCGCCATAGGGCAGCGGCCAGGCGAAAGCGGGGTGATAGCCAAAGGCAAAGGGCATGTCCGCCTCGCCACGATTGGTGACGGTCGCGGTCATGTGCAGGCTGCGCCCCGACAGCGCGAACCGCATGTCGAGCCGGAAGTCGAACGGATAGATGTTGCGCGTTTCGGCATCGGCCTCCAGCCGCAGCGTCAGCGTGTTGTCCGCCTGATCCACCACCTCGAACGGCTTGCGCCGGGCAAAGCCATGCTGCGTCATCGCAAATTCATGACCGCCAAGCCGATAGACGTCGCCGCGCGACCGGCCGACAAAGGGAAAGAGCAGCGGCGCATGGCCGGTCCACCAGCGCGGATCGGCATCGGTCATCAATTCGCGCCCCGCCTCGTCCCGCAAGGACCAGAGTTCCGCGCCCAGCGGATTGACCGCGGCGACCAGGCCGTCGCTCTCCAGCGTCAGCAGCGAAGGGCCATCATCATCGGCCGAAGCGCCGATGGGAAAGGGAAGATCGTCGGACACGCGAAATAAGCTCCTGCAATTGCGGTTGCTTTAGCGGCTCGACAAGCCTCTGTCTTGCTTGTGAAAGGGTCGTTACGATCGGGAACCGACCGCCCCACCCGGCGGTTGTGGCAGGGGAGGACGATAATGAAGACGATCATCACCGGGGTGAGCATGCTGATGCTGCTCGCCAGCGCCGCCAATGCGCAGGAAAAAGAGAAGAAGAAGGACGATACGCTCGACAAGGCCGGGCAGATCGCGATCCAGCCGGTGCGCGACATCGGCCTCGACAAGGAAGAGATCGCCAAGCTGTTGCAGGACGCGCTCGAAAATCCCTATGCGCCGCCCACCTCGCGCACCTGCAAGGGCCTGAACAAGGACATGGACGAGCTGAACGCCATTCTCGGTCCCGACTTCACCGTGGGGAAGGACGCCAATGAAAATCGCGTCGGCAAGGTCGCCGAAGCGGTGGGCAAGGCAGTGGTCAATTCGCTCATCCCCTTTCGCGGGCTGGTCCGCGAGATCAGCGGCGCGGCCCCGGCCGAGCGTCGGCTGAGGGCAGCGGTCGCCGCCGGCATGGCGCGGCGCGGCTATCTGCGCGGCATGGCGGTAACAAAAGGCTGCAAGATCAAGAGCTAAGATAATCCGGGGGGAGGGCGTTATGCGGTCGAGCAAGATCATCCACATGGTGCGATGCCATGCGGAAGGAGAAGTAGGCGACGTCATCGTCGGCGGCGTGGCGCCGCCGCCCGGCGACAGCGTCTGGGCGCAGGCGCGCTGGATCGAGGCGGACGGGGCGCTGCGCGACTTCGTCCTCAATGAGCCGCGCGGCGGCGTCTTCCGGCATGTGAACCTGCTGGTCCCGCCCAAGAGCGCGGGCGCCGACATGGGCTGGATCATCATGGAGCCGGCCGACACCCCGCCCATGTCCGGCTCCAACGCCATCTGCGTCGCGACCGTGCTGCTCGACACCGGCATCCTGCCGATGACGGAGCCGATCACCCGGCTGGTGCTGGAACCGCCCGGCGGCCTGATCGAGGTGGAGGCGGAATGCCGCGACGGCAAGGCAGAGCGGATTCGCGTCCGCAACGTGCCCTCCTATGCCGACCGGCTCGATGCGCCGCTGGAACTGGAGGGGTTCGGCACCATCTGGGTCGACATCGCCTATGGCGGCGACAGTTTCGTGCTGGTCGATGCGGCGGCGCTGGGCCTGACGCTGGCGCCGGACCAGGCCCGCGATCTGGCGCAGATGGGCATGCGCATCCGCCGGGCGGCGGACGAGCAATTGGGCTTTCGCCATCCCGACAATGGCTGGGATCATATATCCTTCTGCCAATTCACCGATCCCGTCTTCATGGACGATGGGGTGATGAAGGGGCGCAGCGCGGTGGCGATTCGGCCGGGCAAGATCGACCGATCGCCCACCGGCACCGGCTGTTCCGCGCGCATGGCGGTGCTGCACGCGCGGGGGCTGCTGAAGCCAGGACAGGATTTTACCGGCCTGTCGATCATCGACACGCAATTTGAGTGCCGCATCGATGGCGAGACGCAGGTCGGCGGCCGGCCGGCAATCCTGCCGGTGATTGCGGGCCGCGCCTGGGTCAGCGGCACCGCGCAGCTGATGCTCGATCCCGCCGATCCCTTTCCGGCCGGCTATCGTCTGTCCGACAGCTGGCCGGTGGAGCCGTAAACGCGCAGGGGCAGGGCAGGGGGCGGGGCTGTGCCATCCGGCACAGGCCCGCGCCCTAGCCAAGGCGGTCAGCCGCGCAGGCTGCCGCCCAGCTTCTGCGCCGCCTTGACGATGGCGGCGCTGATCGCGTCCAGCTCTTCCTGCGAAAAGCTCTTGTCGCCCGGTTGCAGCGTGACCTCGACCGCCAGGCTCTTCATCCCCTCCTCGACGCCGGCGCCGGTGAACAGGTCGAACAGCCGTGCCTCGACGATATGCTTCTTGTCGGCGCCGCGCACCGCGCGGACCAAGGCATCGGCCTCGGTCGCCTCGGGCAGCAGGAAGGCGAAATCACGCTTCACCGCCTGCAAGGCCGGCGGCGCATAGGGTGCGCGCATGAAGCCGCTCTTGCGCTTGGCCGGGATCGCATCGAGGAAAATCTCGCCTGCCACTACGGTGCCGGTCAGGCCGAACGGCTTGGCGAGGCTGGGATGCAGCACGCCATATTCGGCCAGCACTGTCTTGGGGCCGAGCCGCAACGTGCCCGACTGGCCGGGATGATAGGCGGCCGACGCCTCGCCGAAGCTTTGCAGATTGGCGACCGGCGCACCGGCGGCGGCGAGCAGGGCCAGCAGTTCCGCCTTCGCGTCAAAGGCGGTGAAGGGCTGCGCCTTGCCGCCCTGCCAGCTGCGCGGCGCCTT
>DAMDPH010000068.1:0-16089 GCA_032082785.1 Sphingobium sp.
GGCTGAGGTCGGGCAGCGCCGCCTCGATCCGTTCGAGCAGCGGCACGCCGGCGGCCGCGTCGTTGGTCGGGGGCGGCGACTTGCTGGCCGCGCCCTTGCCGGCGGTGGCGCCCTTGCCGGACCCGTTTCTGCTCGCGCCGTTCTTGGCCAATGTCATGCCGTCTCGCTTCCGTTCCGGTCGATCCGCGCATCGGGCCGCTCGCGGGCGGCGCTGCATAGAAGAGAAATCGAACCGATGTAAATTTGGCGGAGCCACAGCGCTCCGCATGGGGAAAAGCTGGCCCGAGCGCCCCTCCGCGCCCGGGCCAGCGGGCTCAAGCCATTATCGCAAATGGCTCAGCCCATCTCCACGCCCCCCGCGTGAAGTCCGGAATATCCTGCGGCGCGCTGCGGTTGCGCACCGATCTGTCGCTGAGGTCGAACAGCACCGACCAGGCGGCGCCGTCATAGACGGGCTGGTCCACCGGCAGGCCGTTGCGCAGGCAGGTGACGATCCGCCAGAGCATGACGAAATCCATGCCGCCATGGCCACCGCGCTTTTCCGCCTCGGCTCCGACCTTCGCCCAGAGCGGATGCTCATATTTGGCGAACCATTTATCCATGTCGCGGTCCCAGCGATGATGGTTTTCGGGCGAGATGTCGCCCTTGTCGATCGCAATGCGCGGGGGATAGCCGCCAAAGGCGCCGTTGGTGCCCTGAATATAGTTGAGCCGGTCATAGGGGCGCGGGCTGTTGATGTCATGCTGCACCAAAATGGTGCGCCCCTTCACCGTCTTGATGAGCGAGCTGCTCATGTCGCCGGCAATGAATTTCCAGTCGCGGCGCGGGCTGTCGGCGGGCAGCGCTTCCTGCGCATAGGCGGCCATGCCCAGCGCCGGGCTGTCCATCGACACGACATAGTCGAACCGGTCGCCGCGATTGATGTTCATATATTGCGCGACCGGTCCCAGCCCGTGCGTGGGGTAGAGATTGCCGCGCCGATGCGTCTGCCAGAAGGGCCGCCATACGCCCTCGCCCCGTTCGGGCTTGGACAATTGCTGTTTCAGCTCATGGATATAGGCGCCCTGCCCGTGCAGCAATTCGCCGAACAGATTCTGACGGACCATGTTGAGGACCATCAGCTCCTCGCGGCCATAGCAGCAATTTTCCATCATCATGCAGTGGCGCTGCGTCGCCTCGCTGGTTTCGACCAGCTTCCACATATCCTCGACCGTGGTGGCGATGGGCACTTCGACGAAAGCATGCTTGCCCGCCTTCATCGTCGCCATCGCCATGGGCGCATGCCATTCCCAGGGGGTGAAGATGAACACGACGTCGATGTCGTTGCGATCACACAGCCGGGTGAAGGCGGTCTTGCTGCCGCCGATCCGCGTCGGGGCGGTGCCGGTCGCCTGCTTCACGTCGGCGATGGCGCGATCCAGCACGAAATCGTCGATGTCACAGATCGCCTTGATCTCCACCCCGTCGATCTTGAGCAGCAGCTTCGTCATCGGCGTGCCGCGTTCGCCGACGCCAATGATGCCGCAGCGCACCTTGTCGAGCCTGGGCGCGGCATAGGTGAACATGGACCCGGCCTGCCCCGGTCCAGCCTTGCCGGCGGCCGCCTGCGCCGCACTGGCGGCCGCGGGCGCGAGGCCGGCCGCCATCGATCCACCGGCCAAGCCGCCGAGCAGCGATCGCCTGCTGATATCCGTCATGATGCTCTCCCTTCGTCCGCTCCCGACCGGCGCAGCGCACCAATGTCGCGAAGCATCGCCACCGCACGGGCGGTGACCAGATCGGAAATGATATGTCCCTTGTCGCGGCTGGCGAAGCTGGGGCAGCCCGACACGCCGCGCCCGCCGCTCAGCTGGTGCATGTCGCGATGATGCGCCACCGCCGGCCCGTTCAGCATGTCGGCATTGGCCCATTCGAAATCATGGACCGGCAGCTGATCCACCGCCGCCGTCATATCGACCAGCTCCGGCGCGATCAGCAGCATCAGCGAGGTTTCGAATTCGCAGGCATGGCCGACGCCGCCAAGGCCGCTTTCCTGCACCGCCGCCAGCGCCTCCCCGGCGATCTTCCACCAGGTCATCAGGAACAGCTCGACCTCCGGATGGTCGGCGCCAAAGGCTTCCAGCACCACCTGCCCGATGGCGAGATTGCCGCCATGGCTGTTGAACAGCACGATATTGCGAAAGCCATGCGCGGCAACAGCGCCCAGCATGTCGGTGAGGCAGGCGAGGAAGCTTTCATGGCGCAGCGTCAGCGTGCCGGCAAAGCCCATATGATGGCGCGAGCAGCCGACCGCCAGTTGCGGCAGGATCAGCACCTCGTCGCTCATCCGCGCTTCGATCCGGTCGGTGAAATGGCGGCCGATCATCGCGTCGGTGGCGAGCGGCAGATGCGCGCCATGCTGTTCGATCGCGCCGATATTCAGCAGCACCGGGATCTGGCGGTCGACCGCGTCGAGCGCGGGGCTGGAAAGCTGATCCCACCTCATCGCGAGGCCGCCCAAAGTTCGATTTCCACCAGAAAGCCGGGCAGCAGCGCGCAGCCGATGGCGGTGCGCACCGGAAAGGGCTGCGGCATCATCTCGCGATAGATGGCGTTGAAGCGCGGCCAATTGTCGAGATCGGTCAGATAGACATTGACCTTGAACACATCGGCAAGGTCCAGCCCGGCCGCCTTGAGCTGTGTCCGGCAATTTTCCAGCGTGACGCGCGCCTGTTCCTCAATCGTGTCGCCGATTACGGATCCGCTCATGTCGAGCGGCGCCTGACCGGATATGACCACGATCTCCGCATCCGCCGCGATCCGCAGCACCGGCGCATAGGGGCCGGCGGTGACATGCTGGCGCGAGGCGACCGGCATTTTCGCCGCCTTGCCCCCGGCGACCCGCGCCTGCCCGTTCAGCGGATAGGGCATATAGCCGGTAAAGCCCTGAATCCGCCAGCGGCCGTCCAGCTTGCGGCACTGATAGAGGGTCTGCCATTGCAGCGTTTCGACCGTGCCGTCGCGCAGCCGTACCGTGCCGTCGAACTTCTTGTGCGCGAGCGCGCTGGCGCCGACGATTTCGATCCGGCGCAGGTCGGTAAGGCGATGCAGGTCCGCCTCCAGCGAGCTGGCGTCGGCATTCTCCTTGCTTTGCCGCGCCTGATCCAGCCAGGCGTCGCGATAGGCGTCGAGCGTCGGGAACGCCTGATGCCATTGATCGACATCGCCCGTCTTTCCGGCATCGATGCCGAAAAAGCCGTCGGGCAGAAAGTCGCACCCGACCATCGACCAGTCGGCGCTGACGAAGGCGGCAATGTCGCGCGCCACCAGCATGTGCCAGATCGCCGCCCTGTCCGGGTCCGTCGCCGGGTTGAAGGGGCAGCTGGGAAGATGTGAGTCGCTCATGCAATCCGCTCCCGTCTTACGCCATAGCGTTCCAGCGCCGCCTCGTCGGGGGTCACACCGATCCCCGGCCCTTCGGGCGCATAGGCGAAGGGCGGTTCGATCCGCAGCGGCTGCGTCAGCAGGTCATGCTCGCGGATCATCCGGCCGAAAATGTCGCTCGGCCAGACACAGCTGCGCGCGGCGACCGCCTGATGCAGATAGACCGCCTCCAGCAGGCCGAGATCGACTTCGGACCCGTGGAAGGTGAAGAGATTGGCCGCGTCGGCAATGGCGTTGAGCTGCTGGAAACGGGCCAGGCCGCCCAGCAGGTTGAAGCCGTCCACCGCGCCCGCTTCCAGACAGGCGATGGCGTCATGCACCCGCTGCCCCTGATAGACATAGGGCAAGGCGATATGCTGGGTGATCGGAATGGCGGTGAAGCGGCGCAGCTCCGCATAGTCGCGCAGCATCCATTTGGGGATCGGGTCTTCAAGCAGCAGGACATTGCCCACCGCTTCCAGCCCGCGGATGATCGGCCGCGCCGAGGCGCTGTTTTCCCAGCGCTGGTTGGGATCGAAAATCACCTTCATGCCGGGCGCATGGGCGGCGATCCGCTCGCACCAGCCGACCGCGTCATCCTCCAGATCGGCCTTGAACTTGATGCAGCCGAACCCCTGCCGATGATAGCGCGCGACCCAGGGGCCAACCTCGTCCAGCGTGCGGTGGCTGGACCAGGCGCCGACGCAGACCCGATCCTGCACCTTGCCGCCCAGCAGCTGGTAGAGCGGCAGGCCCAGCATCTTCGCCCGCGCGTCCCAGATGGCGATTTCGAACCCGTCATGTTCGCGGCAGAGCGGCAGCGGCAGCGCCTGAAGCGGCAGGGTCGAGATATCGACGCCCAGCAACCCCTGCGCGATGGCGGTGATGCGGCCCCAGTCATGGTCGCGGTAAAATTCGGAAAAGGCGACGATGCCGTTCGACAGCGTCATGCGGCAGATCAGCTTGGGCAGCGCGTCGAACTGCACGCTCCAGCTCGCCTGGCCGCCCACAGGGAGCATATGCAGCGGCTTGGCCAGCGAGTCCGAATTGATGACGCCCGCATGCGCCGGCACCACGACTTCCTGAAAGTCGAAGGCGATGATAACCGGCGCATCGCTACGCGTGCCAATCACAGCCGGGCTGACGCCACCCTCTTTCAACGCAGACCCCCTCTTCCACATTCCTACATATATGTAGTGTTGCAACACATACGCAGCCCGGGCACTATGTCAATGAGGATTCGATGATTGAGGGTTGTAATGAAGACGGCTTTTGTAACAGGCGCCACCGGCGATATCGGCCGCGCCAATATTGCGGCGCTGGTGGAAGATGGCTGGCGCATCGCCGCTGCCGATCTGAATATTGAGCGAATACAGGCTATTGCCGATGATTTCCCGGCCGGTTCGATATTGCCGCTGGCCTGCGACATCACCTCTGCGGAGTCGGTCGGCCGGGCCACCGCGACGGCGCTGGATGCCTTTGGCGGCGTGCGCCTGCTGTTGAACGGCGCGGGGGGAATCAGCGCGCCATCCTTGCGCAGCACTACGGAAATGGAGTGGTCACTCGACCTGGAGCGCAATCTGACCGGCCATTGGCGCTGCATCCATGCCTTGCAGGAGCAGATGATCGCCCGGCGCGATGGCATCATCATCAACATCGCCTCGGTGAACGGCCTCGGCATTTTCGGCCATCCCGGCTATAGCGTCGCCAAGGCGGGACTGATCCACCTCACCCGTTTCATCGCGGTGGAGCTTGGCAAGTTCGGCATCCGCGCCGTCGCCATCTGCCCCGGATCGGTCCGCACCCAGGCGTGGGATGCGCGCGTGGCGGAGGATAGCGGCCTGCTGGAACGGGTCAGCAACGCCTACCCCTCCCGCGCCATCTGCGAGCCCGCCGACGTCGCCGCCGCCGTCCGCCACGCCGCCAGCGACGCCGCGCGAATGATGAACGGCGCGATCATCGCCCTGGACGGCGGCCTCACCAGCGGCTCCGACCAGCTCGCCTCGATGTTTACCGGGAGCGAGGGGGTGTAGGAAAAATCTTCCCCCCAGCCGTTGTTTCCGGGGCGCGCGTCGCCACATAGATGCGCCAGAGGCCGCCGCGTCCGCCATATGGGGGAGTTGGACGCGCATCCTCTTGCCCCGATAGAACAAATCTGGAACAAGCTGCTCCCATGAGTCTGACCCATATCTCCGTACGCGGCGCGCGCGAGCATAATCTCAAGGGCGTGGACGTCGATCTGCCGCGCGACAGCCTGATCGTCATCACCGGCCTGTCCGGGTCGGGCAAGTCCAGCCTCGCCTTCGACACCATCTATGCCGAGGGGCAGCGCCGCTATGTGGAGTCGCTCTCCGCCTATGCGCGCCAGTTTCTGGAGATGATGCAGAAGCCCGATGTCGAGCATATCGAGGGCCTGTCCCCCGCCATCTCCATCGAGCAGAAGACGACCAGCCGCAACCCGCGCTCGACGGTGGCGACGGTCACGGAAATTTACGATTATATGCGCCTGCTCTGGGCGCGGATCGGCATTCCCTATTCGCCCGCCACCGGCCTGCCCATCAGCGCGCAGACGGTCAGCCAGATGGTCGACCGGGTGATGCAGCTGCCGGAGGGCACGCGCTTCTATCTGCTGGCGCCGGTGGTGCGCGGCCGCAAGGGCGAATATCGCAAGGAACTGGCCGAGTGGCAGAAGGCCGGCTTCACCCGCGTCCGCATCGATGGCGAACTTTACGCGATCGAGGACGCGCCCGCACTCGACAAGAAATATAAGCATGACATCGAAGTGGTGGTCGATCGCCTTGCCGTCGCACCCGACATGGGCACGCGTCTGGCCGACAGTTTCGAACAGGCGCTCAAGCTGGCCGACGGGCTGGCCTATGTCGACCTGGCGGACGGCACCGTGGCGGAGGCGCTGGCCGTCACCCCAGCGAAAGCTGGGGTCTCGGGCGATGGCGCGATACGGCCTGAGACGCCGGCTTTTGCAGGGGTGACGGAAAATGTATCGGGCGGGGCGATGAAGGGCGCCGGCGTGCCCGCCAATCGCATCGTCTTTTCCGAAAAATTCGCCTGCCCGGTCAGCGGCTTCACCATCGCCGAAATCGAGCCGCGGCTCTTTTCCTTCAACGCGCCGCAGGGCGCCTGCCCGGCCTGCGACGGCCTTGGCGAGCGGCAGGAGTTCGACCCCGAACTCGTCGTCCCCAATGAAGCGCTCAGCCTCAAAAAAGGGGCGGTCGTGCCCTGGGCCAAGTCCAACCCGCCCAGCCCCTATTATATGCAGGTGCTCGGCAGCCTCGCCAAGGAGTTCGGCTTCAGCCTTGAGACGCCGTGGCAGGATCTGCCGGGCGAAGTGCAACTGATCATCCTGCACGGCACCGGCGGCAAGCCGGTCACGCTGCGCTTCCAGGACGGGCGGAAAAGCTATGAGGTCAAGAAGCCGTTCGAGGGGGTGATCGGCAATCTCAACCGCCGGCTGCTCCAGACCGACAGCGCTTGGATGCGCGAGGAACTGAGCAAATATCAGACCGCCATGCCGTGCGAGACCTGCCATGGCGCGCGGCTCAAGCCCGAGGCGCTGAGCGTCAAGATTGCGGGCGAGGATATTTCCATGTCCGCCCGCCGCTCCGTGGTCGACGCGCTCGGCTTTTTCGCCACGCTGCCCGCGCAGCTCAACGAACAGCAGAACCAGATCGCCAAGGCGATCCTCAAGGAAATCGTCGAGCGGCTGGGCTTCCTCAACAATGTCGGCCTCGACTATCTCAACCTCGATCGCACCAGCGGCACGCTGTCGGGCGGCGAGAGCCAGCGCATCCGCCTCGCCAGCCAGATCGGCAGCGGCCTGTCGGGTGTCCTCTATGTGCTGGACGAGCCGTCCATCGGCCTGCACCAGCGCGACAATGACCGGCTGCTGGTGACGCTCAAGCGGCTGCGGGACCTGGGCAACAGCGTCATCGTCGTCGAACATGACGAGGATGCGATCCGCACCGCCGACTATATCGTCGATATGGGGCCGGGCGCGGGCGTGCATGGCGGCACCATCGTCGCGCAGGGCACGCTGCCGCAATTGCTCAAGACCAAGGGCAGCCTGACCGCCGACTATCTCAACGGCACCCGGCGGATCGAGGTGCCGGCCAAGCGGCGCAAGGGCACGGGCAAGAAGCTGACCGTCCACAATGCCCGCGCCAATAATCTGCGCGGCGTCACCGCGTCGATCCCGCTCGGCACCTTCACCTGCATCACCGGCGTGTCGGGATCGGGCAAGTCGAGCTTCACCATCGACACCCTCTATGCCGCCTCCGCCCGCGCGCTCAACGGCGCGCGGATCGTCGCCGGGCCGCATGACAAGGTGACGGGGCTGGACCATTGCGACAAGGTCATCGACATCGACCAGTCGCCCATCGGCCGCACCCCGCGCTCCAACCCGGCGACCTATACCGGCGCCTTCACCAACATCCGCGACTGGTTCGCCGGCCTGCCGGAGGCGCAGGCGCGCGGCTACAAGCCGGGGCGCTTCAGCTTCAACGTCAAGGGCGGCCGCTGCGAAGCCTGTCAGGGCGATGGCGTGCTCAAGATCGAGATGCACTTCCTGCCCGACGTCTATGTCACCTGCGACGTGTGCCATGGCGCGCGCTATAATCGCGAGACGCTGGAGGTGAAGTTCAAGGGCATGTCGATTGCCGACGTGCTGGACATGACGGTCGAGGATGCGGTCGAATTCTTCAAGGCGGTGCCGCCGATCCGCGACAAGATGGCGATGCTGGCGGAGGTCGGCCTTGGCTATGTGAAGGTCGGGCAACAGGCGACCACCCTGTCGGGCGGCGAGGCGCAGCGGGTGAAGCTGGCCAAGGAATTATGCCGCCGCGCGACCGGCAACACCCTCTATATCCTGGACGAACCGACCACCGGGCTGCATTTCGAGGATGTCCGCAAGCTGCTCGAAGTGCTGCATGCGCTGGTCGATCAGGGCAATAGCGTGGTGGTGATCGAACATAATCTGGACGTCATCAAGACCGCCGACTGGATCATCGACATGGGGCCGGACGGCGGCGTCAAGGGCGGCGAAGTCGTGGCCGAGGGCGTGCCGGAGAAGGTCGCAAAGAACCCCCGCAGCTTCACCGGCCGCTATCTGGCACCGCTGCTGGGGCTGGAGGCGGTAGCGGCGGAGTGATCCGCCGCGCCGCTACCGCTTGTCGCGTCGAGCCGCTATAATGGCGCCATGGCCAAATTGACGCCCATCGAGTCGGAATTTGCGACGAGCGAGGAAGCGGAGGCGTATGACGCCTGGTTCCGGGCGAAGGTTGAACAGGCAATGGCCTCCACCACCCCGCCCATTCCGCATGAGGAGGTTATGGCCCAATTGCGCGTGATCATTGACGCCAAGGATGGCGGGGAAGGCTGATGATGCGCATCGTCTGACGGTCCGCTGCCCGGCAGAATGCGCGCGACATCATCGACTATATTTCCGACCGCAACCCTTCGGCCGCGCGACGCCTGGGCGATGTGCTGGACCAGACCGTTGATCGCCTGGCTCTTCACCGCACATGCACCGCCCCGGTCGCGTACCCGGCACGCGGGAGGCGATCATCACCCCCAACTATATTCTCGTCTACCGCGTGAAAGGCGACGGGATAGAAATCCTCTCCCGGCTGCACACCCGCCAGCTTTACCCCTGACGGTGCCGGGCCATGGCACGGACGTACACCCCACCCTTTGATCCCGCATCTCTTCACCCATCCCGTCGCCTCCCTTGCCCGGCTCGTCGCGGCGCTCCAGAGAGGAGCGAAATGGGGGGCGGAACTCCTGTCTGGGCTGCCTGTTGTCCTACGCAAACCCGGACATAAGGAGTATCTCACATGATCCGCACCCTGATCTTCGGCGCCCTCGCCGGTTATGTCGGCAAGAAGCTGTATGACGAAGGCAAGCTCACGGAATTCAAGGACGATCTGGTCGGCCGCTATAATCAGGCGCGCGCCGATATCGCCGAGCGCCAGAGCAGCCAGACCGGCAGCAGCAGCGGCCTCGCCACGGCAGGCGCTTCCAACGGCACCGGCAGCATGAGCCAGCCCGTTGCCCACTGACCTTGTGGGAGGGCATGGCTCTCCCGCCCTTAAACGCCGCGAGCGTAGAAACGATCATCGTTCGGGCTGAGCCTGTCGAACCCCCGTCCTTCTTTTCCGAAGCGACGGCAGCGCGACAAGCCCGGAACGGACGGACCGGAAGGCGGCTTGGTCGCCTCCACCTCTAACCCTCTTTCCGATCCCGGCGGCACTCTCCCCCCGCGCGCCGTCGGTCCCGCCCGCCTGCTGCCGCCCCCCTCTCATGGCAGCGGCGGGCGGCTTTTCCCTGTCTGCTCCCCTCCAATAGCGGCGGCCAGCGCCCTGCTTTTCCGCGCAGGCGCAACTTACCGGCGCCCCCGCGCATTGAAGAAGGAGCAGGAGGAACAAAAAAGGAGACTCACCATGCGTAAACCGCTTCTCGCCGCCGCTCTTGTGGCGATGCTGCCGCTCGGCGCCTGCATGTCCGACGGCTATGGCGACCGCTATGGCTATGATCGTCCCGGCGACCGCCGCGCCCCGCCGCGGCATCGCAATCTGGGGGATAATGACAGCATCTATCGCGACCGCGACGGCCGCTATTATTGCAAGCGTGACGACGGCACGACCGGCACCATTGTCGGCGCACTGGCCGGCGGCGTGCTGGGCAATGTCATCGCGCCGGGCGGATCGAAGACGCTGGGCACGATATTGGGCGCAGGCGGCGGCGCACTGGCCGGCCGCGCGATCGATCGCAACGACGTGCGCTGCGAATAACGGCCTGATCGATCATGCAAAAGGGGCGCGAACCAGATGGTCCGCGCCCCTTTTTTGTCGCTGCGAGCATCACGGCGCGATGCTCGGACCGATGGCTCAGAGCTTCTCGGTCAGTTCCGGCACCACCTTGAACAGGTCGCCCACCAGGCCGACGTCGGCGACCTGGAAGATCGGGGCATCCTCATCCTTGTTGATGGCGATGATGGTCTTGCTGTCCTTCATGCCGGCCAGATGCTGGATCGCGCCGGAAATGCCGATGGCGACATAGACTTCGGGCGCGACGATCTTGCCGGTCTGGCCGACCTGATAGTCGTTGGGAACATAGCCCGCATCGACGGCGGCGCGGCTGGCGCCCACCGCCGCGCCGAGCTTGTCGGCGAGCGGGTAGATGATCTCCTCGAAGGTCGGCCCGTCCTTCAGCGCACGGCCGCCCGACACGATCACCTTGGCGCTGGTCAGCTCCGGCCGCTCCAGCTTGGCGATTTCGGCGCCGACGAAGCTGCTGAGCCCGGTGTCGCCGGTGGAGGCGACCGCTTCCACCACGCCGTTGCCGCCTTCGCTGGCCGCCTTGTCGAAGGCGGTGCCGCGCACGGTGATGACCTTTTTCGCGTCCTTGCTGCGCACGGTGGCGATGGCGTTGCCGGCATAGATGGGCCGCGTGAAGCTGTCGGCGCTTTCGACCGAGAGGATGTCGCTGATCTGCATCACGTCGAGCAGGGCGGCGACGCGCGGGGCGATATTCTTGCCATTGCTGGTAGCCGGCGCGACAAAGGCGTCATGGCTGTCCATCAGCGCGACGACCAGCGGCGCGACATTTTCGGCCAGTGCATGGTCGAAAGCGGCATCGTCGGCGACATGGACCTTGCCCACGCCGGCGATCTTGGCGGCCTGTTCGGCGACTGCGCCGACGCCGCTGCCGGCGACCAGCAGATGCACTTCGCCAAGCTTCGCAGCGGCGGTGACGGCGGAGAGCGTCGCGTCCTTGACCGCGCCACCTTCATGTTCAACCCAGACTAGAGTCTTCATTTCATCTTCCTTTCACCCGCATTCCGTCCTGACCTGTATCGCAGGGGCGAGAAGCGGTTGCGCGCCCGCGCCGCTTGGCGGCACGAACGCAGGTGAGGGACTTAGGCGACGCCCAGCGACTTCAGCTTGGCGACCAGCTCATCGACATCGGCGACCTTCACACCCGCCTGCCGCTGTGCCGGTTCCTCGACCTTGAGCGTTTCGAGGCGCGGCGCGATGTCGACGCCCAGATCGGCCGGCGTCTTGTTCGCCAGCGGCTTGCTCTTCGCCTTCATGATGTTGGGCAGCGAGGCATAGCGCGGTTCGTTGAGGCGCAGGTCGGTGGTGATGATGGCCGGGGTGGACAGGTTCACCGTCTCCAAACCGCCATCGACTTCGCGCGTCACATTAACCTTGTCGCCTTCGACCTCGACCTTGCTGGCAAAGGTGCCCTGCGGCAGGTTCAGCAGCGCGGCGAGCATCTGGCCGGTCTGGTTGCTGTCATCGTCAATGGCCTGCTTGCCCAGAATGATGAGCCCGGCCTGTTCCTCTTCCTGCACCTTGGCGAGCAGCTTGGCGACGCCCAGCGGCTCGACCTCGTCATCGGTCTGGATCAGGATGGCGCGATCCGCGCCCATGGCCAGCGCCGTGCGCAGCGTGTCCTGCGCCTTGGCGATGCCGATGGACACGGCGACGATTTCGGTCGCGACGCCCTTTTCCTTCAGGCGGATGGCTTCCTCGACGGCGATCTCGTCAAAGGGATTCATGCTCATCTTGACATTGGCGAGGTCAACGCCCGTCCCGTCCGCCTTCACGCGCGGCTTCACATTATAGTCGATGACCCGCTTCACGGGCACAAGGATCTTCATTTTCAACATCCTCCTTATTCACGCCAACACGGGCGCGGGCAGCCCGTTTCCGGACCACCCGCACCCCATGGTGTCTCTTTCAGTTCGGGAAGCGCGTCAGGCTGCCTTCCTCACTTCCGCAACAATCTTCTTGGCGGCGTCGCCCAGATCGTCGGCGGGCACGATCGCCAGACCGGACGAGGCCAGGATATCCTTGCCCTGCTGGACATTGGTGCCTTCCAGGCGGACCACCAGCGGAACCGAGAGGTCGACTTCCTTGGCCGCGGCGACGATGCCGTCGGCGATGATGTCGCACTTCATGATGCCGCCGAAGATGTTGACCAAGATGCCCTTCACCGCCGGATCCTTCAGAATGATCTTGAAGGCCGCGGTCACCTTCTCCTTGGAAGCGCCGCCACCGACGTCCAGGAAGTTGGCGGGGAATTCGCCGTTCAGCTTGATGATGTCCATCGTCGCCATGGCAAGGCCGGCGCCGTTGACCATGCAGCCGATATTGCCGTCCAGCTTGATGTAGGCGAGGTCATATTCGCTCGCCTCGACTTCGGCCGGATCTTCCTCGGTCAGGTCGCGCAGTTCGGCGATGTCCTTGTGACGGAACATGGCGTTGCCGTCGAAACCGACCTTGGCGTCGAGCACCAGCAGCTTGCCCTGCTCGGTCAGCGCCAGCGGGTTGACTTCGATCTGCTCGGCATCGGTGTCGAGGAAGGCGGCGTAGAGCGAGGACGCGACCTTGGCGGCCTGCTTCGCCTGATCGCCGGTCAGGCCCAGCGCGGCAGCGACGGCGCGGCCATGATGCGGCTGGAAGCCCGAAGCGGGATCGACCGAGAAGCTGTGGATCTTTTCGGGGGTCGAGTGGGCGACCTCTTCAATGTCCATGCCGCCTTCGGTCGACACGACGAAAGCGATGCGGCTGGTGGCGCGGTCGACCAGCAAGGCGAGGTAGAATTCCTTCGCAATGTCGGCGCCGTCGGTGATGTAGAGGCGGTTGACCTGCTTGCCCGCGTCGCCGGTCTGGATGGTGACCAGCGTGTTGCCGAGCATGTCGGTGGCGTGCGCCTTCACTTCGTCCAGGTTGAAGGCGAGGCGAACGCCGCCCTTCGCGTCGGGGCCGAGTTCCTTGAACTTGCCCTTGCCGCGACCGCCGGCATGGATTTGCGACTTCACGACATAGAGCGGCCCGGGCAGCTTCTTGGCAGCTTCCACCGCTTCCTCGACGGTGAAGGCGGCGTGGCCGGCGGCGATCGGCGCGCCATATTTGGCCAGCAATTCCTTGGCCTGATATTCGTGAATGTTCATGGGGCTCGCCCGTCCTTTTCCGTTCAACTGTCGAGCCGGGAAAAGCACAGGCCGCCGCAGCACGCCAGCAAATTTCGCAAAATCACTTTGCAAAATTGCAAACCGCTGCGGCGGCTCAGGCGGGTTTTAGGGGCTTTCGGGTCAGAAGGCGCAGCGGATCGCGGCGCGGCTGGTGACCGCGAAAATCTCCGGATCCTCCAGCGCGCGGACCTTATAGAGCAGCCGGTCCGCGCTCATCTCACCCATGTGCGACTTGCGGAGCGAGGCCAGCGATTCCAGCCGCCGCAGCTGGGCAAGGCTGAGCCGGTCGACCATGGTTTCGGCCATGCAGGCGGCCATACGCGGCGACAGGCCGGCTTCGATCAGGCCGCTGCGCAGCTTTGATTCGGGGCTGATGCTGGCGCAGGCCGACAGCAGCGCGCAGCAGGCGAGGAGGGCCGGGACGGCCTTTGAGGGGAAAGCGATTGTCATGGGCAAGCCTTGCAGCAACGGGACTGAACCGACGATAAACGAAGCGGGCGCGAAGGCCAGCAAAGAGCGGGCTTGGGGTGGATCGCGATCGGTCCTTTCGATCGCGAACCGTGACCTGCTCCTTCGTTCCCAAGAAACGGGGCTCGGGGCCGGACATCTTGAAGACGCCCGGCGGGGCAAGATCCAGCCCACACCCGACACTCAACCGGCCGCCGCGCGGTCAGTGGGCGATGTCGACCGCCCGCTCATTGGCGCGGCGATAGGCGTCGATCCGATCGCCATAGCCCTGCGCCAGCCCTTCATAAGCGGCGCGCCCTTCGCTCGACCGACTGGTCTGCGCGCGGACGAGCGCGATCTGCCGGCGGTGGAGGAGGTAATTCACATCCATGTCCATGCTGAAGCGCATCGTCGTCCTCCTGCATCTACTCAAGTGGATCGGTGATCGGCGGCGACCGCGACCGCAAGAGGCCGCAAGACTCGCGTAAGTAGAATAGCATAGCCGCAGCAGCAGCACCATCACGACAAAGACGCGCCACGTCGACCGAACGCGCGAAGCGGCCCGTCCGGCGCAGGGGAAGTCCTGTAGTCGTTTCGCTATTGCAATTATATCTGCTTCTGTCATCCTGCCTGCCATCGGCAACGGGGGGAGCTGATGCCATGGGGGCCGGGGCGGTCGCCGTGTTTGTGGCGATGCATCATGAAATCATGTTGTTCGCGCTGGTCGGCTTCCTGGTCGGCGGCCTCGATGATCTGGCGATGGACCTTGTCTATGTCGTCCGCCGCGCCTGGCGACGGATCATCATTTACTCCCGCCATCCCCGCATGACGACGCCACGCCTGCCGCCCGCCGAGCGCGCGGGATTGCTGGCCATCTTCGTACCGGCCTGGCGCGAGGCCGATGTGATCGGGCCGATGCTGCGGACCAGCCTGCGCCGCTGGAGCGGGGATCAGTATCGCATCTTCGTCGGCGCCTATCCCAATGACATTGCGACGATCGACGCCATCGCCGATGTGGCGGCGGGGGAGCCGCGCCTGATCCTGGCCATCAACGACCGGGACGGGCCGACCAGCAAGGGCGACTGCCTCAACCGGCTGTGGCGCGCGATGCAGGCGGAGGAGGCGCGCATCGGCGAGCCGTTCAAGGCGGTGATCCTGCATGATGCGGAGGATCTGGTACATGCGGACGAATTGCGGCTGTTCGACCTGCTGATCGACCGGTTCGCGCTGGTGCAGCTGCCGGTGCTGCCGCTCGAGGGCCGGGGCGACTGGCGCAGCCGGGCGATCGCCAATCATTATGGCGACGAATTTGCCGAGAGCCATGGCCGGCTGATGGCGGTGCGCGAGGCGATCGGCGCGGCCATCCCGTCCGCCGGCGTCGCCTGCGCCTTTCAACGCACGATGCTGGCGCGGCTGGTCGATCCCGTTCATCGCGGGCCGTTCGACCCCGTGTCGCTGACGGAAGATTATGAGGCGGGGCTGCGCATTGCCGCGCTGGGCGGCCGGGCGGCGTTCGTGCGGATGCGCGATGCGGAAGGGCAGCTGGTTGCGAGCCGAGGTTATTTTCCCGACAGCTGGGATGCCGCCGTGCGGCAGAAGGCGCGCTGGACGCTGGGCATCGCGCTGGCGGGATGGGATCGGCTCGGCTGGCAGGGCGGGCCGACGGAATGGTGGATGCGCTTCCGCGACCGGCGCGCGCCCTTGGCGGCGCTGGTGCTGCTCGCTGGCTATGGCGCCCTGCTCCTGTGGCCGCTCCGCATTTTGGCCGAGATGCTCTATCCCGGCGCGGTGCCGCCGCTGTCGCCGCTGCTGGCGCTGCTGCTCGGCATCAGCGGCGGGCTGATGGTCTGGCGGACGGCGGTGCGCACGCTCTTTTCGATCCATTGCTATGGCTGGCGGCACGGCATCGGCGCAATCCCGCGCCTGTTCGTCGCCAATTGTGTCGCCATCTCTGCCGCGCGACGAGCCGTCGGGCTCTATCTGCGGTCCTTGAAGGGGTCAGCGCCGATATGGGACAAGACGCAGCACCGCTTTCCCGATCTGCCGCCCGACGCGGTCGCTTCAGCCGGGGCCGCCCGACCCGCTTCCTCATCCTGTTGATGGTCGGCTGGATCGGGCTGCGCATCGGCGCCGTGCAGCCTATTCCCCAGACCCGCACGCCCCAGCCGCACCACCAGCCGGAGCCGCGACGCGCGCGTATCGTCGCCCGGCGCGCGACGCCGTCGGGACCGACGCCCCTTGCC
>DAMDPH010000069.1:0-16088 GCA_032082785.1 Sphingobium sp.
GGCCGCGCGGCGATTGGCGCGCGAGAGCATCATGCGCCGCCCTGCCCGCGCGGCGGATAGCGCAGCGCGCCGGTCGGATCGATCAGCCGCCCCTTGTCGAGCCGCATCATCTGCGCGCCCGGTATCTGCGCGATCAGCGGCAGGTCGTGGGTGGCGACGACAATGGTGGTGCCCAGCCGGTTGAGCGCTTCGAACAGCGCCATCAGGCGGCGCGCCATGTCCGCGTCGACATTGCCGGTCGGCTCGTCCGCCACCAAAATCTCGGGTCGGCCGATGACCGCGCGGGCGATCGCCACCCGCTGCTGCTCCCCGCCCGACAGGGTCGCGGGCCGCGCATCGCCCCGGTCGCCCAGCCCGACCCAGTGCAGCATTTCGCTGACCGGCGTGTCGATGGCCGATTCCTCCATCCCCGCCACCCGCAGCGGCAGGGCGATATTGTCATAGGCGGAAAGATGCGGGACCAGCCGGAAATCCTGGAACACCACGCCGATGCGGCGACGAAAGCCGGGCAACCGCCCGCGCGCCAGCGTCACCACATCCTCGCCGAACAGGCGGATGACGCCCCGGCTGGGCCGCTGCGCCAGATAAAGCAGCTTGAGCAGCGACGTCTTGCCCGCGCCCGACGCGCCGGTCAGAAAGTGAAAACCGCCCGGATGCAGCGAAAAATTGACGTCCGACAGGGTTTCGCTGTCCAGACCATAGCGCAGACCGACATTTTCGAACTGGACGATGGCCGACATGACTGGATGATGGCGCCGCTGCGCTCCCTGCTTCCCCGGTATTCCGCCATGGCACAGCGGGCAGGCGGCCGTAAAGCCCGGCGCGCATTATCATCGTTCAACCTTATGATGCGCCAGCCGCGTTGACGGCTTGCCCTTGAGTCCCTGGCAAGCCTATGAAGCGTCTATGATCCTGGTGTGCCCCAATTGCGCGACGCGCTATGTCGTGCCGGACAGTGCCGTAGGCCCCGCCGGACGGCAGGTGCGCTGCGCCGCGTGCAAGCATAGCTGGTTTCAGGAGGGCGCGCCGCTCCCGCTCGCGGAAGAGGCGCCCGCCGCGCCGCCGCAGCCCGATATGGCGGCCGATCCGGTGCCGCCCCCAGCACCACCGCCCGCTCCGGTCGAGCCGGTCGAACAGGTCGTGATGCCGCCGGAACCCGTTGCGTCAGGGCAAGAAACCGAAGCGCCGGTCGCTCCGGCCGAGCCGGAAGCGCCGAACTGGGCGCGCTATGAGAGCGAGGCGCAGGCCGAACCGGCACCGGCGCACCGTTTCGACGATATTTATGCCGGCGCACCGGGCGGTCGCGATGGCGACAGCCTGCTCGCGCCGCCGCCGCCGCCCGCACGTCCCCGGCGCAACCGGCTGAAATGGCTGACCTATGGTGCCGCCGCCTTCTTCCTGGTGGTGGCGGGCGCTGGTGCGGCCTTCTATCAATATGGGCCGCCAAGCTGGGCGGTGAATATGGGACTGGTGGCGGAGGAGGGCGATCCCGACCTGCTCTTTTACCTCTCCAAACCGGCCGAACGGCGCAAATTGCCGACCGGCGAGGAATATTTCGCCTTCGGCGCGCGCATCGTCAACAGCGGCACGGAAACGCAGCCGGTCCCTCCGGTGCTGGTGCAGCTGCGCGACCGGCAGAACCGGCTAGTCTTCAGCTGGACGACCAAGGCCGACAAGAGCCGGCTCAAGCCCAATGAGGAAGCGTCGATCAATGAAAGCCGGATCGATATTCCCAAAAATGCCGTGAACCTGTCGCTGAACTTCGTCCAATAGGGGCGTTCAGGGGTAGCTGACGGTCTTCGGCTCGCCCTGCGGGATCGGGATATGCTCCTGCGCGTCGTCGGGAATGAGCGGGAAGCGCATCGCCTCCCAATCCTCGCGCGCCTGCATGATCCGGTCGCGGCGGGAGGAGACGAAATTCCACCAGACATGACGCGGCGTGGCGAAGGCGTCGCCGCCGAACAGCATCACCCGCCCGCCATCGACGCTCATCAGCGTGGCGCGCGTGCCGGGCCGCAGCACATAGAGCGTCTGCGGCGTCAACGCCCGACCGTCCAGCCCCGCATCGCCGCCGGCAAGATAGAGCGCCCGCTCCTCCGCCTCCGCATCGATGGAGATGCTGCCGCCCGGAGCAAGCTGGATATCGGCATAGGTCGTGCCGGCATAGGTGGTGACGGGCGAGCGCTCGCCCCAGAGCGCGCCCATGATGACGCGGGCGCGCACGCCGCGTTCCTCGACGATCGGCATGCCGCCTTCCGACACATGTTCGAAGGCGGGCGCCATTTCCTCGTCCCGCTCGGGCAGCGCCAGCCAGGTCTGGATCGCCGACAATTTCGCCGCGCCGGCCCGCTCGTCGGACGGCGAGCGTTCGGAATGGACGATGCCGCTGCCCGCCGTCATCAGATTGACCGCACCCGGCTCGATCAGCTGCTCGGTGCCGAGCGAATCGCGATGCAGGAAGGCGCCCTCGAACATATAGGTGACGGTCGCCAGATTGATGTGCGGATGCGGCCGCACGTCGATCCCCTGCCCCGGCCCCAGCCGCGCCGGTCCCGCCTGATCGAAGAAGATGAAGGGGCCGACCATCGTCCGCTCCCGCGCGGGCAGCGCGCGATGCACTTTGAAATCGCCCAGATCATGCGTCACCGGCCGGATCGTCTGGACTATGGGATCGTCGGTCATCAGGGCGCATCCAGTTCGGGATAGTGGCGGAAAATGCCGTCCTCGCTGAAGGACAGGCGGCGGTCGCTGGCGAAATAGTCCTGCAATTCGGGCAGCGCCGCAACCCGGTCATGCAGCGCGGCCAGTCCCGGATGGGCGGCGCCCAGCGTCGCCAGCCGCAGCGGGAAGGCGTAGCGCAGCCCGCCGATCAGCTGAAACAGCGACAGATCGGCATAGCTGAAGCTCGGCCCCGCCAGCCACTCGCCCGGATGCGCCGTCAGCGCCCGTTCGAAATACGCGAGGAATTTGGGAATGCGCTGGCTGCGGAACAGCTCGGCGCGGCGGCGGGCCTCGACCTGCTGCTCCTCATAATAAAGCGCGCTGCTGACCGGATGATGCGCGTCATGCGCCTCCGCCACCGCGTCCATGATCGTCAGCTGCACCTGAGCGAGCCAGTAGCGCTGCTTCATGCCGGTCGGGCCGCAGCCATGCCGTTCGGCGAGGTAGAAGAGGATGTTGGCGGTCTGCGCCACGGTGGCGCCGTCGATCGACAGATAGGGCGGCGCGAAGGCCGGGCCGGTCGGGTGGCCCATGATATCCTCCAGCAGCGCCTCCGCCCCGTCATCGCCCGCCTCGCGCGCGCGATCGCGATAGGCAATGCCGAACGCCTCCAGCGTCAGCCGGACAAACTCCCCCCGCCCCAGCAGGCCCGGCCAGTACCAGAAGTCATAGGACATCGCGCGCTCCTTGCTTGCATGGGGAAGTAACGCGGCATCAGCGCGAAAGTGTCGTCGCCTCCTCCGGCGCGCGGGCGCGGATCGCCAGCGCATGCACCTTGTCCCGCAGCAGATCGGCGAGCGCGGCATTGACCAGCCGCTGCCGGCCGACGCGGCTCTGGCCGGTGAACTGATCCGACACGATGTCGACGGTGAAATGGCTCTCGCCCGATCCGTCATGGCCGGCATGGCCGCGATGCTTGTCGCTGTCATTGATGACGGCGAGCTGGACGGGGGCGAGCGCGGCGCGCAGCCGGGCTTCGATTTCGGCGGCGACGGGGCCTTGCGGCGCGGGAATTGGAATGTCGGTCATGCCGACTATATAGGCGCTTTGCCCGCCAGTGCATCAGGACAATCTTGACCAGCGATCCCTTCTCGACCCGACGTTTCAATCGTTTTCATGGCCGCGTGGAAAGCGACCGCCCCTGCGCGGTGGACGGCTGCACCGAACCGGGCGAATTCCGCGCGCCGCCGCTGGAGGGGCGCCGGGCCATGCAGGAGGGGCCGGCCTGGCGCTGGCTCTGCCTCGACCATGTGCGCGCGTTCAACCAGGGCTATAATTTCTTTTCCGGCATGAGCGCGGAGGAGATCGCCGCCGCCCAGCGCCCCTTTGCCGGCTGGGAGCGGGAGACGCGCGCCTTTTCCGCCAGCGCGAACAGCCCGCCGCCGCGCTGGGCCGATTTCGCCGATCCGCTCGACGCCATCGGCGCGCGGTTCAAGGAACGGGTGGCCAAGGCGCGCGCCGACCATGAGATGCGGCAGGACGGCCAGTTCCTCTCCCGCGAGGATCGCAAGGCGCTGTCGCTCATGGGCCTGCCCATCGATTCGGACCGCAAGGCGCTGCGCACCCGCTATACCGAGCTGCTGCGCCGCTATCATCCCGACCATAATGGCGGCGATCGCAGCCATGAAACCGCGTTGCAGGCGGTGATCGAAGCCTATGGCCATTTGCGCAAGGCGGCGGTGTTCGCCTGAACGGCGGCGCGCGACGCGCTTTTTGCGGGCGAGCGCTTGCCCCGGCGCCGCCACGCTGTCATAGCGCCCGCCCCCAAAAGTCAGCGAGAGAGAGATGATGCAGGACCTGCCGCGCGCGCTGGGCCTCGACTTCGGCACGACCAACAGCGTCGCCGCGCTGGCGGCGGCCGGCGAGTCGCGGCTGGTCGAATTTGCCGGCGATCAGGCGACCGGCCCGGTCTTCCGCTCGGCGCTCTGCTTCTGGCACGATAGCGACGTGCCCGGCGGCATGGCGCATGAAGCCGGGCCATGGGCGATCGCCGAATATATGGAATATCCCGAGGACAGCCGCTTCCTCCAGTCCTTCAAATCGGTGGCGGCCAGCCCGATTTTCGACAGCGCGCCCGTATTCGAGAAACGCTTCCGCTTCGAGGAGCTGGGGCAGAGCTTCCTCGCGCGCATGGTCGCCCATGCCGGCGGCGCGCTCGATGCGCGGCCCGACCGGATCGTCGTCGGCCGGCCGGTCGAATATGCCGGATCGCGCCCTGACGAAGCGCTGGCGCGGCAGCGTTACGACGCGATGTTCGCCGGCTTCGGCCGCGAGGTCCATTATGTCTATGAGCCGCTGGGCGCGGCGTTCAGCTATGCCAGCCGGCTGGAGCGGGCGGCGACCATCCTGGTGGCCGATTTCGGCGGCGGCACCAGCGACTTCTCGCTCGTGCGGGTGGAAGCGCCCGGCGCGGCGCGACGCTGCGTGCCCCTGGGTTCGGCCGGCATCGGCATTGCCGGCGACCGGTTCGACTATCGGATCATGGATCAGCTGGTGCTGCCGATGCTGGGCAAGGGCGGCAGCTATCGCAGCTTCGGCAAGGAGCTGGAGATACCGCGCAGCTATTTCGCCGACTTCGCCGACTGGTCGCGCCTCGCCCTGATGCGCAACCGGCGCACGCTGGAGGAACTGGCGCGGCTGCAAAAGGCGGCGAGCGAGCCGGAGGCGATCGGCCGCATGATCCGGGTGATCGAGAAGGAACTGGGCTATCCGCTCTATGATGCGGTGGGCAGGCTCAAGCGGCAATTGTCGGAGACGGACAGCGCCAGCTTTCGCTTCGCGGGCGGCGGGCTGGAGATCGAGCAGCAGGTGGACCGCGCCGATTTCGAGCGCTGGATCGCCGCCGACATCGCCGCCATCGAGGCGACGGTGGACAAGGCGCTGGACAAGGCCGGCGTCGCCCCCGAGGCGATCGACCGCATCTTCCTGACCGGCGGTTCCTCGCTCATCCCGGCGATCCGCGCCATCTTCCTGCGCCGTTTCGGGGCGGAGCGGATCGCCAGCGGGGGCGAACTGACCTCCATCGCCCATGGACTGGCGCTGATCGGACAGGAGGCCAATCTCGCCGAATGGGCCGCTTGATCGGGACCGGAGGAGGCCCCACTCTATCGACATGCCCGCGCCCGGTGACTAGGGCGGTGCGACACGCAGGAAGACAGGACCCAATGACCGACATCTCCAACGTCCAGCCCGATGCCCGTGATGAAACGCTGCTGGAGGCGCCCGACCGGCAGGTCGATGCGCGCGAGACGTTCGGCATCGATGTCGACATGAAGATCCCCGCTTTTTCGCAGGCGGACGAGCGGGTGCCCGATCTCGACCCCGCTTATGTGTTCGACCCGGACACCACGCTCGCGATCTTGGCGGGCTTTGCCTATAATCGCCGCGTCATGGTGCAGGGCTATCATGGCACCGGCAAGTCGAGCCATATCGAGCAGGTGGCCGCCCGGCTCAACTGGCCCTGCATCCGCATCAATCTGGACGCGCATATCAGCCGTATCGACCTGGTCGGGCGCGACGCCATCGTGCTGAAGGACGGGCAGCAGGTCACGGAGTTCCGCGAAGGGCTGCTGCCCTGGTCGCTCCAGCGCCCGGTCGCGCTGGTGTTCGACGAATATGATGCCGGCCGGCCCGACGTGATGTTCGTGATCCAGCGCGTGCTGGAAACCGACGGCAAGATGACGCTGCTCGACCAGAACCGGGTGATCCGGCCCAATCCCTGGTTCCGCCTGTTCGCCACCGCCAACACGGTCGGCCTGGGCGACACGACCGGCCTCTATCATGGCACGCAGCAGATCAATCAGGGTCAGATGGACCGCTGGAACCTGGTGGTGGCGCTCAACTATCTGCCCGCCGCGACCGAGGCGCAGGTGGTGCTCGCCAAGTCGGGCGAATATGATCATGAGGGCGGCCGCAAGGAAGTGGAGTCGATGATCAAGGTGGCGGAACTCACCCGCCAGGGATTCATCAACGGCGACATCTCCACCGTCATGAGCCCGCGCACCGTCATCAGCTGGGCGCAGAATGCCCTGATCTTCAAGGATGTGGGCTTCGCCTTCCGCCTGTCCTTCCTCAACAAATGCGATGAGGCGGAGCGGGCGCTGGTCGCCGAATATTATCAGCGGGTGTTCGGCAAGGATCTGCCGGAAAGCGTGGCCGGCCGCGCCGCCTGACCGGCGCGCCTATCAAGAAGGATTGGCAGATGATCGTCGTCGAACGTATCGATCCCGATGGCAGCGCCCACCGGATCAGCATCCGGGGCCATGAGCTGATCGCCGACATGTCGGCGCCCGATGGCCATGATGCCGGGCCGGACCCGCATGACCTGTATGATTCGGCGCTCGGCGCGTGCAAGGCGATGACCATGCTCTGGTATGCGCAGCGCAACGCCATTCCGCTGGAGGGCATCCATGTCGGCATTGTGCGCGATGCCAGTGCGGAGCGGCAGGGCCGCTACAAGCTGACCACCCGCATCGCGCTGAGCGGGCCGCTGAGCGACGAACAGCATGACCGGCTGATCGACGTCGCCGCCAAATGTCCGCTGCACAAGCTGATGACGCAGGTGGAGACCGAGATCGAGACGATCGCCGTGCCGCGCGTGGGCGATCCGGAGGGACGGTGAGCGAGCGGTCGCCCCTCGACACCTTCAAGGATGTGCTGTCCGGCGTGGCCCGGTCGGTCGCGCGCGATGCGGAGGTCGAAGTCGGCTTCACCGCCGATACGCCGCATCTGGCGGGCAAGGCGATCAAGGTGCCGACGCCCAGCCGCGCTTTGCCGGCCGATCAGGTGGCGTTGGCGCGCGGCTATGCCGACGCCAATGCGCTGCGCCTGCGCCATCATGACAGCCGGCTGCACAATGCCACCGCACCGGGCGAGACGGTCGCCCGCGCGGTGTTCGACGCGGTCGAGCAGGCGCGGGTCGAGGCTATCGGCGCGCGCGCCATGGCGGGCATGCGCGCCAATCTGAACGAAGCGCTGGCGATGCGGCTGAAATCGGACCCGATCCGCCGCGCCCGTTCCGCCGACGAAGTGCCGCTGTCCACCGCGCTCGCGCTCAAGGTGCGGGAGCGGCTGACCGGCCAGCCGGCGCCCAAATCGGTCGCCGCCGGCCTTGCCATGGTCGATGAGTGGATCGAGGCCAAGGCCGGCCCCGATCTCGACGCGCTGGCTCTCGCCATCGACGATCAGCGCGCCTTCCAGAAGCTCGCCACCGCGATGCTCGAACATCTCGAGCTGATCGACGCCGACGTGCCGCCCGAAACCGACGATCCCGATACCGATGACGAGGGTCAGGATCAGGAGGAGCAGCAGGACGAGGGCGAATCGGGCCAGGAGGAAAGCGGCGACAGCGACATGAACGCCGAAGCCCGGGCCGAGGATCAGGGCGGCGAGGCCGAGGACGGCGACACCGACTATAGCGACGAGTTCGACGCCGACAGCGAGGAAGGCGCCGACGATATGGGCGGGGATGGCATGATGCCGGTCCGCCCCAATCGCCCGCCCGCCGATCTGACGCCCGGCTTCGACTATAAAAGCTATACCGGCAAGCATGACGAGGTGGTGACCGCGTCGGACCTGTGCGACGAGGATGAGCTGCTGCGCCTGCGCGGGTTCCTCGACCAGCAATTGGTGAGCCTGCAGGGCGCCGTCACGAAGCTCGCCAACCGGCTGCAACGGCGGCTGATGGCGCAGCAGACCCGGTCCTGGGATTTCGACCAGGAGGAAGGGCTGCTGGACGCGGCGCGGCTGGCGCGGATCGTCATCGATCCCACCCGCTCGCTCTCCTACAAGATCGAGCGCGACACCGAATTTCGCGACACGGTGGTGACGCTGCTGATCGACAATAGCGGGTCGATGCGCGGCCGGCCGATCAGCATCGCCGCCATCAGCGCCGACATCATGGCGCGGACGCTGGAACGCTGCGGCGTGAAGACCGAGATTCTGGGCTTTACCACCCGCGCCTGGAAAGGCGGGCAGAGCCGCGAGGACTGGCTGGCGGCCGGGCGACCGCCAATGCCGGGCCGGCTCAACGACCTGCGCCACATCGTCTACAAGAAAGCGGACGAGCCGTGGCGGCGCGCGCGCAAGAATCTGGGCCTGATGATGCGCGAAGGGCTGCTCAAGGAGAATATCGACGGCGAAGCGCTGCTCTGGGCGCATGGCCGGCTGATCGCCCGCAATGAAGAGCGGCGCATCCTGATGGTCATATCCGACGGCGCGCCGGTCGACGATTCGACCCTGTCGGTGAATAGTGGTACATATCTGGAACGGCATTTGCGGCAGGTGATCGACTGGATCGAGAACCGTTCGCCGGTGCAGCTGGTGGCGATCGGCATCGGCCATGATGTCACCCGCTATTATCGCCGGGCCGTCACCATCATGGATGCCGAACAGCTGGGCGGCACGATGGTGGAACAGCTGGCCGGGCTGTTCGACGAGGATTGAGCGGTCTTCCGCCGTCCGCCCTCAGCAAGAATGGACAGGAGAGGTTTATGAGCGTCGCCTTCCGTCGCGAAAGCGATGAGGAGCATCTGGAGCCCAGTTTCGAACTGCCGCTGCCGCCCGGACCGAACTGGGTGACCGCGCGCGGCCTGCGGCTGACGCAGGAAAAGGTGACGGAACTGGAAGCGATCGACAGCGACGCGCTGGGCGAGGATGAGGCCAAGCAGCATAAGCGGCTGCTGCGCTATTGGCGCACGCGGCAGGCCACGGCCGAACTGCGGCCGGAGGCCGATGGCGAAGCGGTCGCTTTTGGCGCGCGGGTCGCTTACCGGCTGAACGGGCAGGAAAAATCCGTCGCCATCGTCGGCGATGACGAGGCCGACCCGCATGAGGGCCGCATCAGCTTCGCCTCACCGCTGGCACGGGCGATGATGGATGCGGAGGTCGGCGAGAAGGTCGACTTCAACGGCAAGGCCGGCGCGTTGGACATCGTTGCGATCGAGCCGCTGACCGACGCTTGATAGAAAAGCGGCGCGGAGAGATGATCCCCGCGCCGCCTATTTTCAGAAAGCTCAGGCGTTGCGGCCGGCTTCGAACAGGAACCAGGCGCGTTCCTCGGCCTGATCGGTCCAGTCGTCGGCAATGCCTTCGGTCGCATTGTCGCCGGCTTCGGTGGCGGCAGCCTTGGCGGCGCGCAGCGATTCGACCAGCTTGAGATTGTCCTGGCGCAGTTCGTTCAGCATGTCGGCCGGGCTGACGAAATCCGCATCATTGTCGACGACGGTCTGATGACGGGCGATGTCGCCGATCGAGCGCAGCGTGGTGTTGCCGGTCTTGCGCACGCGCTCGGCAATGGCATCGGTGGTCGCGAGGATCTGCGCCGCCTGCTCGTCGAACATCAGATGATAGTCGCGGAAATGCGGGCCGGACACGTGCCAGTGGAAATTCTTGGTCTTGAAATAGAGCGCATAGCTGTCCGCCAGCACCCCGTTCAGGGCATCGGCGACGCTCTTCGTCGCGTTGCTCTTGAGATCGGTCGGGGTGTCGAGATCGGGTGCGGTCATGCCTGTCCTCCTGTTGGAATTGATTTCGCACATATAATGATCTCGCGCGCAACTTGTGCCGAAAAAAGGCGCTATTTTGCGGTTTTTATCCGTTTACACTGATGGAGCCAGTCGATCAGAGCCGCCCCAGCGCCGACAGGCCCGTGCCCAGCCCGGCCAGGATCATCAGCGCCCCGCCCCCCAGCCGGATGACGCGCATCGGCAGCAGGGTGAAAAGCCGGTCGCGCAGCAGCACCGCGGGCATCAGCGCCACGACAATGCCGATCGTCCCGCCCAGCGCCGCGAGCAGCGGATCGGCCATCCGCACCGCCAGCCCCAGGATCAGGAACTGTGCGCCGTCGCCGAACGCGAGGATGAAGAGGCCCAGTAACGTGGTGGGGAACGGCCCGATGCGCCAGCCGCGCAGCAGGTCCGGCGGCTTCACCGGCCAGAGCAGGCCGACGCCGAGGAACAGCAGCGCCATCGCCAGGAACAGCAGCCGCGCCTCGGGCGAGAGCATCGGCGCGAGATAGCGGCCCATGAGGGCGGCGATGGCGCAATTGGCGATGGTGGCGACGATCAGGCCCAGCACCACCGGCGCGTTGCGGCCGAATCGGTGTGCCTGCGCGGCGACGAGCATCTGGCTCTTGCCCCCCATTTCGGCGACGAGACAGCCGAGCAGCGCGATCAGCAGGGCATCCATGCGGTCCGCTCAGCCGCGCGGCGGCGGGGCGGCGGACGGTTGGGCGGCGGCGCGCTGGCCGATCTCCATGCCGATGGCTTCGGCGATGAGGTCGAGATAGAAAAGCACCATGCTGGCCATGCCGGTCAGCGACAGCGCGCTTTGCAGCGTCACCGCCAGCCCTTCGACCCGGCTGCTGTGGACGATATGGGCGATATGGCGAATCTCGTCGACTTCCTCGGACAGGCGCGCCGGCGAGATATGGCCGCGCTGCCGCGCCAGCCGCTCCACCCGGCGGGCCAGGTCCCTGTAGGTCGCCATGATCGCATCCTGTCGCACGTCGAACCATTCCTCTGTCGCGCCGGCAGGGCCATGCTGCGCCGGGGCGGGTTAAGGCCCGGTAAAGTGCCGATGGCGCGGGCCGCAAATCCCCTGCCGCCTTGACATCGAGCCGAATCTGCCCCATGGGCCGCTGCTGAAACGGGGCGGTTCCCCTTCCAATGCTGGGGGGCCGCTTTTCTTTTTACGCATTTATGACCAGGGATAAAGGCCATGGCCAAGCCGGCAACCGTCAAGATCCGCCTCGTCAGCTCGGCTGACACTGGCTTTTTCTACGTCACCAAGAAGAATCCGCGCACCAAGACCGAGAAGCTGAGCTTCCGCAAATATGATCCCGTCGTGCGCAAGCATGTCGAGTTCAAGGAAGCCAAGATCAAGTGATGATCGGGCGGCGTCGCCGCCCATCGTCCTGCCGGCGCTGAGCCGGGGATCCGCTTTCCGGCAGCAGCGCCGGACCAGAGGCCCGTCCCGCAAGGGAGCGGGCCTTTTGCTGTGGCTTGGGCAACAGCAACGGAGCGGCGAAACGGTGGGGCGGCGGGCGCTGACAGGCGAAAGGGGCGCCCGCATGGACGCCCCTTCCCTGTCGCCTCTCCCCGCAAGGAGGGGAGAGGCTTTCGCTGCCATCGATCAGTTGCCGACCGGCTGACCATCCGTGCGACGCACCACGATGGTCGAGGAGCGCGGCTTCTCGCCCGACACCGGCCAGTCGCCGGTCGGATGCTGGATGTTCACGAAGAAGGTCTTGAGGTCCGGCGTATAGGCAAGGCCAGTAATCTCACAGCCCACCGGACCGACGAGGAAGCGCTTCGATTCCTTGCTGGTCTGGTCGATATAGAACATCGCATTATGGCCGAAGGCCTGGTCGATGGTCGTACCCGACACGCCCGAGCTGCCCGGAACGCTATGGTCGGTCTGGACCCACAGACGGCCCTTGGGGTCGATGCGGATGCCATCGGGGCTGGAGAAGGTGTCGCCCTTGATGTTGCCGACCAGATTGTCGCCGCCCGACGCCAGCGACGGATCGCCCGCCAGCAGGAAGATTTCCCAGCTGAACTTGGTCGCGGTCGGCGAATTGCCCTCTTCCTTGAACTTCAGGATATGGCCGTGGCGATTGGTGACGCGCGGGTTGGCGGCGTCGACGACGCGGCGGCCGCTATTGTTGGTGAGCGTCACGAACACGGCGCTATTGTCGGGTGCAACCGTGATCCATTCCGGCCGGTCCATGACCGTGCCGCCAGCGACGCGGGCCGCCGACTTGGTGTTGATCAGCACGTCCGCCTGGCTGTTGAAATTGACGGTCGTGGGCGTGGGCGGCGTCGTGCTCTGGGTGGCGTTGCCCGGATCAATCGCGCCGACCATCAGGCCGTTCATGCCATGTTGCAGCTCGCGCCATTCGCCGGTGCCATCGCCGTTGAAGCGCGCGACATAGAGGATGCCATAGTCGAGCAGGTCGATATTGGCGGTGCGGCTGTTCGCGCTGAAGGCACGCATAGGCACGAATTTATAGATGCAGCCCGGCGTCGAATCGTCGCCCATGTAGAAAGCGACGCGGTTGTCGCTATTGGCCATATAGGCGACATTTTCATGATCGAACCGGCCCATGGCGGTGCGCTTGGTCGGGACGGCCAGCTCATTATAGGGGTCGATTTCGACCACCCAGCCATAATTTTGCTCGGGCTGCGTCGGGTCGAGATAATTGTCGGTCGTTTCCTCGCAGGTGAGATAGGTGCCCCAGGGGGTACGGCCCGACGAGCAATTGTTGAGCATGCCCTTGATGCTGCCCGACAGCAGGCCGGCGGCGGGACCGCCCGCGCGATAGCTGCTGTTGCCGGTGTAGCGCTTATTATATTTGGAGCCGGCCTTCACCGCCCATTTGCCATCGCTGCCCTTGGCGACTTCGACCACGCCGATGCCAACGGCCGACAGAGCCAGCGCCTTCTGCTCGGGCGTAGCGGTCGCGGCATCATAGCCGCCGTCCAGCAGGATGTTGAAATCGGGATATTCGAAATTGATCGCCAGCAGGCCGCCAGCGTTGGCGTCGGTGCCGCTCAGTTCGAAATATTCCATGCCGTCATGATTGCCGCCGGCCCATTTTTCGGCCTGTTCGGCGGTGGGGAAGCTGCCGGCATAGGCGGTGCCCGCCTCCACCGAGTCGCCGGCCTTCAGCAGCACTTCGACGGTGTAGCCCGACGGCACGGTGACGGTGTCATTCTGATTCGCCGCGACCGAGGTGAAGTTGATCGAATAGCTGGGCGCGGGTGCCGGGGTGGGGGTCGGCGTCGGAGCCGGCGTCGGCGTGTCGCTGCTGTCATCGTCATCGCCGCACGCGGCCAGCGCGCCCAGCATCGGCAGGATCGACAGGCCCATAAGCCCATTCTTCAGCACGCTGCGGCGGCCCGGATTGGCGGCGACGATCGCCTCAAGGCTGTTTTCGCAATCGATGGTCGGCTGCGCGTCGCGATAGGGCGCGCGCGCCTCGTCAGTCAGATGAGACATGAAATACTACCCTGCTGTCTTGAGCGTCGACTGGTCGCGCCCTTGCACGGGCTGGGTGGCAGAGGCGCATGACGGCGCCGGGGCGGAACGATGTCAATCTGCCGTCGGCTTGATGACGGTTCGATGACCTTTTCTGCCAAATGGTTACAGCCTGTTCGGGAAGACGCGTTCGATGCGTCACGGGACGGGTAAGGACATGATGGATAGCGCCCGTTTCCAAACAGACCCCTAGAGCAGCGCGTTCACCTGCTCGACGAAACGCAGCACCGAAATGGGCTTGGAGACATAGGCCTGGGCACCGGCGGCGCGGATCCGTTCCTCATCGCCCTTGCCCGCATAGGCGGTCACCGCCATGATCGGCACGGCGGACAGGCGGGGATCGGCCTTGAGCGAGACGATGAGGTCGAGGCCGCTGACATGGGGGAGGTGGATATCGGTAATCACCAGATCGGGCAGGAAATCGCCCGCCTGCGCCAGCGCGTCGCGCCCGTCGCGCAGCGGCAGCACCTCATGCCCATGCGCGCGCAGCAGGTCGCAAAAAAGTTTGAGATTAAGTTCGTTGTCCTCGACAACGAGCACGCGCTTTGCCACCAGTCACCCGCGGTCCGAATTGCCTTTGGAGCGCGCCCTATAGCCGCCCCCGCCCCGAGAGCCAAGCATGCGACCCCTTCAGGATAATGGCAAGCCGGACGACGGCCCCGACGCCACGACATTGGCGCTGATGGCGCTGGGCTGGACCTTGTCCGACGAACGGCGGGCCGACCGGCTGCTGGCGCTGACCGGGCTGGACGCCGACGCGCTGCGCGCGGGGCTGGACCGGCCGGCGATCCTGGGCGCGGCGCTTGCCTTCCTCGCCGATCATGAGCCGGACCTTATCGCCTGCGCCGACGCGATCGGCAGCAGCCCGGCGGCGCTGATCGCCGCGCAGGAGAGGCTCAGCCGATGACCCGCCCGCTCATCATCACCGATTGCGACGAAGTGCTGCTGCACATGGTCGTGCCCTTTCGCGCCTGGCTGGACGAGACGCAGGACGTGCATTTCGACATGCGCGAGCGGGGCTTTTCGGAGGCCCTGCGCCACAAGGATAGCGGCCTGCCGCTGGAGCGGGCGCTGGTGTGGGAATTGCTGATCGGCTTTTTCGATAGCGAGATGCACCGGCAGGCGCCGATCGCCGGCGCGGTCGAGGCGCTGGGGCGGTTGTCGGAACAGGCCGATATCGTCGTCCTCACCAATATCGGCGAGCGGCATCATCAGGCGCGGGTCGAGCAGCTGGCGGGCCATGGCCTCCACCTGCCGGTTCACTGGAATCATGGGCCCAAGGGGCGGCCGCTTGCCGCCATCGTCGCCGAACGCGCGCCCAGCGTCGCGATCTTCATCGACGATCTGGCCGAACATCATGCATCGGTGGCCGAGCATGCCCCCGAGGTATGGCGGCTGCATATGGTGGGCGAGCCGGAAATCGCAGCGGACGTGCCCAGTGCGCCCGCCGCCCATGCCCGCATCGACCGTTGGGCCGAAGCCGAAGCCTGGATCGCCGCGCGTCTGGCCCAAGGCCCCGCGCCCGCCTCTCTCGTTCAAGACTCTGGAGTAGCATCATGAGCCGCATCGAAGCCCGTATCGCCGAACTCGGCATCACCCTGCCCCAGGCCGCCGCGCCGGTCGCGGCCTATGTTCCTTCTGTCGAGGTCAACGGCCTGCTGCATATCAGCGGCCAGATCGCGCTGTCCGACGGGCAGCTGATGACCGGCCGGCTGGGCGCGGATCGCGACCTTGATTATGGCGTCGCGGCGGCGCGGGCCTGCGGCCTCAACCTCATCGCCCAGATGAAGGCGGCGCTGGGCGGCGACCTCGACCGGGTCGAGCGGATCGTGAAGCTGGGCGCCTTCATCAGCAGCACGCCCGACTTCACCGACCAGCCCAAGGTCGCCAATGGCGCGTCCGAACTGATGGTCGAGATTTTCGGCGAGGCCGGCAAACATGCGCGCAGCGCGGTGGGCGTGCCGGTGCTGCCGCTGGGCGCGGCGGTGGAGATCGACGCGATCGTCCTTGTCCGCCCGGCGAACTGATCCGCCGGACTGGCTGACGGCCCGGCCCTATGCCCATCGCGGGCTGCATGGGGCGGGCGTCAGTGAAAATGGCATGGCGGCGTTCGAGGCCGCCATCGCCGCCGGCTTCGGCATCGAATGCGATGTGCGGCTGAGCCGAGACGGCATCCCCTTTCTGTTTCACGATGCGCTGCTCAGGCGGTTGACCGGCGCGCCGGGCCTGCTGGCGGGGCAGGAGGCGGCGGCGCTTGGGCGGTTGCGCCTGCCCGATGGCGGGGCGATCGTGCCGCTGTCGGCGCTGCTGGCGAAGCTGACCCCGCG
>DAMDPH010000070.1:0-15894 GCA_032082785.1 Sphingobium sp.
GCCAGCGCAAGGTCGACGCCGTCATACCCGACGGTGAAGCAGGCGATCAGGCGCAGCGCGGGCAGGGCGTCGATCCGATCGGCGCCGAGCGGGAACTCGCCCGCCCAGACCAGCGCCTCCACCTGCGCCAGCCGGTCGGCGGCCGGCGCGTCCCACAGCGCCAGCACCTCATAGCGTCCGCCCAGCAGGGGCAGCAGCGGCGCGAGATGCGGCTGCCCCACCATGATCACCGGCTTGGCCATCAGCCGACCTGACGCAGCGCCTGCGCGAAATCCGCGATCAGATCGTCGGCATCCTCGCAGCCGATGGAGATGCGGACCATATTGTCGCCGATGGCGAGCGCCTTTTTCCGCTCGGCCGGCACCGACAGATGCGTCATCGCCGCCGGGTGGCTGGCCAGCGTCTCCGTCCCGCCCAGGCTCACCGCCAGCTTGGCGATCTTGAGCGCGTCGAGAAAGGCGAAAGCCTCCGCCTCGCCGCCCTTGAGATAGAGGGAGAAGGTCGATCCCGCGCCGCTGCAATGGCGGCGATAAATGTCCGCCTGCCGCTCCGTCTCCGGGAAGCCGAGATAGACGACCTTCTCCACCTGCGGCTGATCGCGCAGCCAGGCGCATACCTTGGCGGCATTCTCCCCCGCCCGGCTCATCCGCAGCTCCAGCGTCTCCAGGCTGCGCAGCAGCATCCAGGCGCTATGCGGGTCGAGGATGGTGCCGATGGTGTTGCGCATCAGCCGGATCGGGGTGATGAGCCGGTCCGCGCCCAGCACGCCGCCCGCGACCAGATCGCTATGCCCGCCGGCATATTTGGTGAGGCTGTAGATGACGAGGTCCGCGCCATGCGCCAGCGGCTTGTGCCAGAGCGGGCCGAGAAATGTATTGTCGATGGCGATCGGCGGCACATGCGCCTCGCCGGTGAACAGCGCGTCGCGCCGCGCGACCACCGCCTCCAGATCCACCAGCACATTGGTGGGGTTGGCGGGGCTTTCCAGATAGACGAGCGCCACCCGGCCCATCCCCTTCGCCTTTTCCAGCACCGCGCCGATCTCCGCCTCGGTCGCGCCGGCGGGGAAGTCCAGCCATTGCACGCCAAAGCGGCCCAATATCCGCCCGATCAGCGATTCGGTCGCGGCATAGAGCGGGGCGGAATGGACGATCACATCGCCCGGCTGCACCAGCGCCAGCAGGGTGGTGGCGATGGCCGACATGCCGCTCGAAAAGAGCAGCGCATCCTCCGCTTCCTCCCACACCGACAGGCGATCCTCGCATATTTCCTGATTGGGACCGTTGAAGCGGGAATAGACCAGCCCCTCCGCGCCGCCGGGACGGATGCCGGTCACGCCCTCGAAATGGCGCTTGCCCGCGGCCGCGCTTTCAAAGGCAAAGGTGGAGGTGAGGAAGATGGGCGGCTTGAGCGAGCCTTCCGACAGGGTGGGGTCGAACCCATGGCCCATCATCAGCGTCGCGGGCTTCAGCTTGCGGCCGTCAATCTCCAGGATCGGCTGTTTGGGGCGGCGGCGGTTGCGGCTGGGTTCTGCGCCGCTGAGGTCGGCTTCGGTTTCGCCGGTCATTCGCGTATCTCCTGCTGGGGCGGCATCTGCTGTGCCGCTCATGATGGGCAGGACTGTAACGCAGGAGCGGGGCAGGGGGCCAGAGGGCGGCGATATAATCTTTCGCGACACTATTGTAATATTTCCAGCAACTTGGCGCGCCCCGCCGCCTGCCGGACGCGTCGCCGCCCCGGCCACTTTCGCCGCGCCCCCGCGCACCCTACATCAGGCCGATGCCCGCTCGTCTCCCGCTCCCATTGGAAAACTGGTTCGCCGCGCGCGGCTGGCGGCCCCGGCGGCACCAGCTGGAGATGCTGGAGGCGGCGGAGCGGGGCGAGCATGCGCTGCTGGTCGCCCCCACGGGCGCGGGCAAGACGCTCGCCGGTTTCCTGCCGACGCTGGCCGAGCTGATCGGCGGGGACGGCGCGGCGGCGGGGGAGGGGCTGCACACCCTCTATGTCTCGCCGCTCAAGGCGCTGGCGGTGGATATTCGTCGCAACCTGCTGGTGCCGATAGAGGAAATGGGGCTCGACATCCGGGTGGAGACCCGCACCGGCGATACCCCGTCCGACCGCAAGGCGCGCCAGCGGGCCCGCCCGCCGCACATCTTGCTGACGACACCCGAATCGCTGTCGCTGCTGCTCAGCTATCCCGACAGTTTCCTGCTGTTCGAGCGGTTGCGCACCGTCATCGTCGATGAAGTCCATGCCTTCGCCTCGCAAAAGCGCGGCGACCTGCTCAGCCTGTCGATGGCGCGGCTTCAGGCGATCAACCCGGATCTGCGCCGGGTGGCGCTGTCGGCCACCGTCGCCGATGTCGACGCCTATCGCGCCTGGCTCGCACCCGATGGCGATATCGGTGCGGTGACGCCGGTGCTGGGGGAGGAGGGGGTGGACCCCAATGTCGCCATCCTCATTCCCGAAGGGCGCATCCCCTGGTCCGGCCATTCCGGCCGCTATGCCGCCAAGCAGGTGATGGCGGAGATCGCCCGGCGCGACACCACCCTCGTCTTCTGCAACACGCGCGGCCTCGCCGAGCTGATCTTTCAGGAATTATGGTCGGCCAATGACGATAATCTGCCGATCGCCATCCATCATGGCAGCCTGTCGATCGAGGCGCGGCGCAAGGTGGAATCGGCGATGGCGTCGGGCCGGCTGCGCGCGCTCGTCGCCACCGCCTCGCTCGACTTGGGGGTCGACTGGGGCAAGGTCGATTGCGTCATCCAGATGGGCGCGCCCAAGGGCAGTTCCCGCCTGCTCCAGCGGATCGGCCGCGCCAATCACCGGCTGGATCAGGCGAGCGAGGCCATCGTCATCCCCGGCAATCGCTTCGAATATCTGGAGGCGCGCGCCGCGCTCGATGCGGTGGAGGCGGGGGAGCGGGACGCCGACGATTTCCGCGCCGGCAGCCTCGACGTGCTGGCCCAGCATGTGATGGGCCTCGCCTGCGCCGCCCCCTTCCGGCAGGAGGCGCTGCTGGAGGAGGTCCGCTCCGCCACCCCCTATAGCGCGCTGGACGAGGCCGCCTTCGCCAATGTCCTGCATTTCATCGAGGGCGGCGGCTATGCGCTGCGCGCCTATGACCGGTTCAAGCGGCTGACGCAGGAGGCGGACGGCAGCTGGCGCGTGTCCCATCCCCGATTCGTCCAGCAGCATCGGATGAATGCCGGCATCATCGTCGATCAGCCGGCGCTTTCCGTCCGCTTCGCCAATGGCCGCAGCCTCGGCACGGTGGAGGAGGGGTTCGCCGCCACGCTGCGGCCCGGCGACAGTTTTGTCTTTTCCGGCGTCGCGCTGGAAGTGGTGCGGATCGAGCTGACCGACCTGATCGTGCGCGCCACCTCCAAACAGGCGCGGATTCCAAGCTGGGGCGGCACCCGCATGGCGATGTCGACCCGGCTGGCCGACCGGGTGCGGCATTTTCTGGCCGAGCCGGATCAGTGGCGGCGCTTTCCCGACGATGTGCGCGAATGGCTGGAGGTGCAGCGGACCCGCTCCGCCCTGCCGCTGCCCGGCCAGCTGTTGATCGAGACCTTCCCGCATGAGGGGCGCCATTATCTGGTCTGCTACAGTTTTGAAGGCTGGAACGCGCATCAGTCGCTCGCCATGCTGCTGACCCGCCGCATGGAGGCGCAGGGGCTGATGCCCTTGGGCTTCGTCTCCAATGATTATGCGCTGGCCATTTACGGCATGCAGCCGGTGACGGACCCGCAAAGCCTGTTTTCCGCCGACATTCTCGACCATGAATTTGTCGAATGGGTGGAGCAGTCGAGCCTGCTCAAGCGCGCCTTTCGCGATGTGGCGGTGATTTCGGGCCTGATCGAGCGCCAGCATCCGGGCAAGCGCAAGACCGGGCGGCAAGTGACCTTCTCCACCGACCTCATCTATGACGTGCTGCGCAAATATCAGCCCGACCATCTGCTGCTGAAGGCCGCCTGGGCGGATGCGCGGGCGCGGATGACCGATGTCGGCCGGCTGGGCGACCTGATCGACCGCGCCGCCTCCACCATGTTGCACATCGCGCTCGACCGGGTGAGTCCGCTCGCCGTGCCGGTGCTGATCCTGATCGGGCGCGAGCAGGTGGCGCAGTCGGCGGCCGAGGACGCGCTGCTGATCGAGGCGGAGGCGCTGGCGGCGGAGGCGATGCGGGCGGAATAGCCCGGCAGCAGCTCAATAGTCCGGCATCTGCCGTTCGCCGCCGCATCCCTTGAGCGTGCCGCCGGAAAAGGCGATCTGCACCCGGTCAGACCAGATGGCATCGCTCATGCCGTCGCTGCACGGGCCGGGGGTGATGGTGAGCGCCAGCCCCTCGCCCCGATAATGGATCTCGCCACCCATGATGCTGCGGCGGACGGACAGGCGGATCGGCGCTTGATCGGGCCGCTCCATCAGCAGCCGGTCGCCCTCGATCCGCACCGCCCAGAAAGGCTCGGTGCCGATGGCGGCATAGTCCGGCGCGTTCCGGCGCTCGATCGGCTGCTGCGGTGATGTGGAAGATGTTCCACGTGAAACCAGAGGCTTATCGGCAGGGACGGCCGCACGATAAGGCGCTGCACCTGTCTCACCCCTGTCGCAGTCCGCGCCCTCCGCGCAGTCGGGCGTCGCGACCGGGACGCGGGCTAGGGGCGCAGCCTTCTCTGTCCTGTCCTCAGAGGCCGGCGAATCGCCGCACCCCGCCAGCATCGCGAGCAGGAGCATCGCCCCGCGCATCAGCGGCCGACCTGATCGCGGCGGAAGCACTGCGCCGCATGGTCGTTCACCAGTCCGACCGCCTGCATCCAGGCATGGACGATGGTCGGCCCGACAAATTTGAAGCCGCGCGCCTTGAGGTCTCTGGAAAGGGTGGCGGACAGCGGCGTCTGCGCGACGATGGTGACCCCGTCGCCCTGCACCGGCACCCCGTCGACAAAGGACCAGGCATAGGCGGCGAAATCCTCGCCCGAATCGCGCATCCGGCAGAAGATGCCCGCGCCCGCGATGGTGGCGACGATCTTCGCGCGCGACCGGACGATGCCGGCATCGCCCAGCAGCCTTTCGACATCCGCCTCGCCAAAGGCGGCGACCCGGTCGGGATCGAAGCCGGCGAAGGCGGCGCGAAACGCCTCCCGCTTGCGCAATATGGTGATCCAGCTCAGCCCGGCCTGGAAACCCTCCAGCATCAGCGTTTCCCATAGCATGCGGGAATCCCGCACGGGCACGCCCCATTCGCTGTCATGATAGGCGCGTTCCAGCGGATCCTTCTGCGCCCAGGCGCAGCGGGGCCGATCCGCGCCCTCCATGGGATCAAACGTCCAGATTGGCGACGTTCAGCGCATTGTCCTGAATGAACTCGCGCCGCGGCTCGACCACATCGCCCATCAGCCGGGTGAAGATTTCGTCGGCGACGTCCGCCTGCTCGACCTCGACCCGCAGCATGGAGCGATTGTCCGGGTCCAGCGTGGTTTCCCACAGCTGTTCGGCATTCATCTCGCCCAGACCCTTGTAGCGCTGGATGGCAAGGCCCTTGCGACCCGCCGCCAGCACCGCTTCCAGCAATTCGCTCGGCCGGGTGACGACGGCGCCCTTGGACGGGGCAGCATCCTCGCCCGCATCCTCGGCCGCCTGCGCCGCCTTGGCGGTGACCAGCCGGCTCGGGCTGCGGTAGCTGTCGCTCTCGTCCGCGGCGATGCTGTGCAGCTTGCGCGCTTCGGCCGAGCCGATGAAGCCGGCCTCGATCATATGATGGTCGGTGACGCCCCGCCACAGCCGCTCGAAATGGAAGCCGCCTTCCTCGGCGACCCGGCCGCTCCAGCGACCCTCCGGATCCTGCGCGTCCATCCAGGCGACCGTATGGGCCAGCCGCTCGGCCTGACCGGCATGATCCAGTTCGGGATCGAGCGCGCGGTTGAGGCTCAGCGCCTCGATGATCGCGGGATTATAACGGCGCGGCACATAGCGCATCACCGACCGCATGCGCCGGGCATGATCGATCAGGCTGCGCAGATCGTCGCCGCTGCGCGGCCCTTCGCGCGTTTCCAGCGCCATCGAATCGACGCCATTGTCGACCAGATATTGCTCCAGCGCCGCCTCATTCTTCAGATAGACTTCGGACCGGCCGCGCGTCGCCTTATAGAGCGGCGGCTGGGCGATATAGAGATGCCCGGCCTCGATGATCTGCGGCATCTGCCGGTAGAAGAAGGTCAGCAGCAGCGTGCGGATATGCGCGCCGTCGACATCGGCGTCGGTCATGATGACGATCTTGTGGTAGCGCAGCTTTTCCAGGTTGAAATCGTCGCGGATACCCGTGCCCATCGCCTGGATCAGCGTGCCGACTTCCTTGGACGAAAGCATGCGGTCGAACCGCGCGCGCTCGACATTGAGGATCTTGCCCTTGAGCGGCAGGATCGCCTGATTATGGCGGTTGCGGCCCTGCTTGGCGGAGCCGCCGGCCGAGTCGCCCTCGACCAGGAACAGTTCGGACTTGGCGGGATCGCGCTCCTGGCAATCGGCGAGCTTGCCGGGCAGCGAGGCGATGTCCATCACCCCCTTGCGTCGGGTCAGTTCGCGTGCGCGCTTGGCGGCCTCGCGGGCGGCGGCGGCGTCGATCACCTTCTGGACGATCATTTTGCCATGCTGGGGATTTTCCTCCAGCCATTCGGCCATCTTGTCCGCCATCAGCGCTTCGAGCGGTTGGCGCACTTCGGAACTGACCAGCTTGTCCTTGGTCTGGGACGAGAATTTGGGATCGGGCAGCTTGACCGACACGATCGCCGTCAACCCTTCGCGCATATCCTCGCCGGTCAGGCTCACCTTCTCCTTCTTGAGCATGCCGCTCTTGTCGGCATAGGCGTTGAGCGTGCGGGTCAGCGCCGCGCGGAAGGCGGCGAGATGGGTGCCGCCGTCGCGCTGCGGGATGTTGTTCGTGAAACAGAGGACATTTTCATAATAGCTGTCGTTCCACTCCAGCGCGACATCGATGCCGATGGAATCGCGCTGGCCGCTGATGGCGATGGGATCGGGCATCAGCGACGTCTTGGCCCGGTCCAGCCACTTCACGAACGCGGCGATGCCGCCCTCATAGAATAGCTCGATCTCCTTCTTTTCCTCATGCCGCGCGTCGACCAGGAACAGGCGCACGCCGCTGTTGAGGAAAGCCAGCTCGCGATAGCGATGCTCCAGCTTGTCGAAATCGAACTCGGTCTGGTTCTTGAAGGTGCCGCCGTCGCCGACGGCCTTCTCGATCGAGGGGAGGAAGGTCACGCGCGTGCCCTTCTTGCCCGCCGGCGCGTCGCCCGTCACCTTGAGCGGCGCGGTCGCGTCGCCATAGGCGAAGCGCATATAATGTTCCTTGCCGTCCCGCCAGATATGCAGGTCCAGCCATTCGCTGAGCGCGTTCACCACCGACACGCCCACGCCGTGCAGGCCGCCCGACACCTTATAGGCATTGTCGTCCGACGTATTCTCGAACTTGCCGCCGGCATGGAGCTGGGTCATGATGACCTCGGCCGCCGAAACCCCTTCTTCCCTGTGGATGTCGGTCGGGATGCCGCGACCATTATCCTCGACGCTGATCGAACCATCGGGGTTGAGCGTGATGGTGATGCGATCGCAATGACCGGCCAGCGCCTCGTCAATGGCATTGTCGCTGACCTCAAACACCATATGGTGCAGGCCGGACCCGTCATCGGTATCGCCGATATACATGCCGGGACGCTTGCGCACGGCGTCGAGGCCTTTGAGCACCTTGATGCTGTCGGCGCCATATTCGTTATTGTTGGGGCTGTTCTGGGGTTCTTCGCTCATGCCGCGGCATATAGGGATTTGGCGCGTGAAACTAAAGCGAAACATGGCGGCTTCCGCTGCGCGCATCCAGCCTCTATCAGGGGGTATGCGTAGCCTTCCCGCCTTGCTGCTCCTGCTCTGCGCCTGTTCGCGTCATGATGATGTGCTGGAGGAACTGCCCAACAGCTCGCTCGCCGGCGCGCCGCGCGAAATAGTGCGGGAGGAAGGCGCCGCGTCGAGCTGGGAACGGCCGATCACCATCGGTGAGGATGGCCCGCGCCTCGACGCTTGCGGGGCGATGGGGCAGGTGGTCCGCACCGGCGCGTCGGGGCTGGCCCTGCGCGCCGCGCCGCTCGACGATGCGCGCGAAGTGGCGCGGCTGGCGCAGGGCGCGCGCCTTCATGTCTGCACCCGCAGCCTGGACCAGAAATGGCTGGGCGTCGTCGTGGAACCGGCCGAGGGCGCGGGGGAAAGTTGCGGCGTCACCGATCCCGTCGATCAGAAACAGGCCTATGCCGGCCCCTGCGTCAGCGGCTGGACCTCCAGCGCCTCGGTGCAGTTGATCGCCGGCTGATCCCTGCCGCCCGGGACGGCATCCGGTGCGATGGCTGGCGGTGTCGGCGCCGGCGTGTCAGCGATGGTGAAGAAGGGCAGGGCGACATGCACGATCCAGCCGATGCTGGCGGCATACAGCACGGTCCCCACACCCACCGTGCCGCCAAGCAGCCAGCCGCTGGACAGCACCCCCAGCTCGATCCCGGTGCGCACCCATTTGACCGGCCAGCCATGGCGGCGGCATAGCCCGGTCATCAGCCCGTCGCGCGGGCCCGGCCCCAACCCTGCACCGATATAGGCGCCCCCGGCGATCCCGTTGAGCAGGATTCCCGCGACCAGCCAGGCGCTGCGCATCGCATAGCCTTCGGGCGTCGGCAGGATCATCAGCGTCAGGTCCACCGCCGTGCCGATCACGATGATGTTGCAGACGGTGCCGATCCCCGGCCGCTGCCGCAGCGGCCACCACAGCAGCAGCACGATCGCGCCGACCAGATTGACCGTCATGCCAAAGCTCAGGCCCAGTTTCGGGCTCAGCCCCTGATGCAGCACGTCCCAGGGGTCCAGCCCCAGATTGGCGCGCAGCAGCAGCGCCATGGAGACGCCATAAAGGGCAAGGCCCCAGAAAAGCTGGAACAGGCGGCGGTGCATCATCATCATGGCCGTGATAGTGGAATTGGCCTTTTCCACTATGGCCAATCATGGCTAAGTGGCCGCGCCAATCCGCAATATGGATGCCTGCCCCATGTCCACTTCCTTTCTTCGGCCCCCTTCGCTGCTGCGCCTGCTGGGCGTCTGGCGCGTGGTGGAAAGTCCAGAGCCCGCCTATCGGCAATTGGCGCAGGCGCTGCGGATGCTGGTGCTGGACGGGCGCATCGGCCTCAATGTGCGCTTGCCGGGCGAGCGCGAGCTGGCGGCCGCGCTGGGGCTGAGCCGCACCACCATCGCCGCCGCCTTCGACCGGTTGCGGGACGAGGGCTTTCTGGAAAGCCGGCAGGGATCGGGCAGCGTCACGCGCCTGCCGCCCGGCCGGGTCGAACCGCCCGCGCCGGAGATCGACGCCAGCCAGGGCGGCAATATCCTCAACTGGACCCATGCCGCGCTGCCCGCCGCGCAGGGGGTGGGGCGCGCCTATCAGGCGGCGCTGGAGGCGCTCCCCGCCTATCTCGGGGAGCTGGGCTATGACCCGCTTGGCCTGCCGGTGCTGCGGCGCGCGGTGGCGGCCCAGTTCGAACGGCGCGGCTGCCCCACCGGCGCGGATCAGATCATCATAACCAATGGCGCGCAGCAGGGCTTTTCGCTGCTGCTGCGCCTGCTCGCCGGGCCGGGCGACCGGGTGGTGATCGACCATCCCACCTATCATAATGCGATCCAGGCCTTGCAGCGCGCCCATGTCGTGCCGGTGCCGGTGGGGCTGCCGACGCAGGGCTGGGACATCGACGCGCTCGACGCCGCCTTTCGCCAGACCGCGCCGCGCTTCGCCTATATGATCGCCGATTTCCACAATCCCACCGGGCGCAGCATGGACCCGGCGACCCGGCGCGCCCTGGTGGCGGCGGCGGCGCGCAACCATATGCCGCTGGTGGTGGATGAAACGATGGTGGCGATGGGGCTGGATTTCAGCCCGCCGCCGCCGGTCGCGGTCCATGATGCCTCCGGGCAGCAGGTCATCACCATCGGCTCGGCCAGCAAAATCTATTGGGGCGGGCTGCGCATCGGCTGGATTCGCGCCGATCCGCAGACGGTCGCGGCGCTGGGCCGGCTGCGCACGACGATGGACATGGCCAGTCCGGTGATCGAGCAGCTGGCGGTCGCGCATCTGCTCGACAGCGGGGAAGGACTGGGCGAGCGGGCGGCGACGCTGCGCGCCCGGCGCGACCGTCTGCTGGCGATGCTGGAACAGCGTTTGCCGCACTGGCGGATCGAATCGCCGGCGGGCGGCCTGTCGCTCTGGGCCGAGATGCCGCGGGCGGAGGCGACCGCGCTGGCGGCGCTGGCGGAAAGCCATGGCGTGCGCATCGCCGCCGGTCCGCGCTTCGGCGTCAACGGCGCGTTCGAGCGATTCCTGCGCCTGCCCTTCACGCTGGACGAAAGCCGGCTTGCGGTCGGCGTGGAACGGCTTGCGGAGGCTGAAGCACGCCTCCACGCCCGCACCCCGCGCGGCCGCGATCCGCTGGCGATGGCGCTGGAGGCCGACCGACTGATCTGAGCCGCCTCATTCATGATTTAGAATCACGGATGCAATCCATTGCGACCGCCGATGCAATAATGTGCAAGAGGCGTTTATATGTCTCACCCCTGTAGCAGTTAGGCTTGGCGGCGAGACAAATCAGGCAGTTAGGCTTGGACATGGAAAAGGGCCGCGCGGCGATATGCTGCGCGGCCCTTGTCCTGTATCAGCGCTGAAAGATCAGGCGGCCTTCTTGCCGTCCTGATAGCGTTCGATGGCTTCGGCGACGATGCGGCGCGCATCCTCGGCCCCGCCCCAGGTGCCGATCCGCACCCATTTCTGCTTCTCCAGATCCTTATAATGGGTGAAGAAATGCTCGATCTGGTGGAGAACGATCTCCGGCAGGTCGGAGCTTTCGCCCACATTGGAATAATAGGGGAAGGTCGAGTCGACCGGCACGCAGACCAGCTTCTCGTCGCCGCCGGCTTCGTCTTCCAGGTTCAGCACGGCGATCGGCCGGGCGCGCACGACGCAGCCGGGAACGAAGGGCGAGCGGGCGATGACCAGCGCGTCCAGCGGATCGCCATCGGGCGACAGCGTGTGGGGGACGAAGCCATAATTGGCGGGGTAGCGCATCGGCGTGTGCAGGATGCGATCGACGAACAGGGCGCCCGACTTCTTGTCGAACTCATATTTCACCGGCTCGCCGCCCACCGGGACTTCGATGATGACGTTGAGATTGTTCGGCGGATCGTCACCGACGGGAATCAGATCGATATTCATGCATCTTCGCCTTTTGCACGCGGTTTGCCCGGCGCGTCGCCGCGCGGCAGAAAGCCTGCCGTCCCGTCGATCGCGCCAGAGCAGAAATCCGAAGCGGGGAGCCGCTTCAGCACTTCATGTTCTTGGTTGGAGCAGCTTGTCGAGGCTACCCTCACCCTCTCCCATTTTTTCCAAGCGCGGATAGCGCAGGCCGTCCGAATAAGCGAGGCTCAAAGTGCGGTAATATTTATCCTGTTTCACAATGATCTCGATCGGCTTCTTGCTTTCCTTAGCCGCACTGATGGCGGTCTTGAACGCTTCGGCCGAATATTCGTTGCCGTTCACCGCAAGGATGCGTGATCCTGTCGCAAGTCCGGCCTTGAAGGCCGGGCTGTCCCACACGACGGTGGCGATGTCGCCGTCATTCTGGACGATCAGGCCGATGCCGAAACTCTGGTCGACCATCTTCTGCGCGCCCTCGGCCGCCTTGGTGATGGCGCCCGGCTTGTCGCCATAGACCAGCTTGTAGCCGCCCATGGAAAAGCCGCCCTTGGGCGTTTCGCGGCTGGGGCTGTCGACATGGGTGCGGAAGAATCCGGCCCAGTCATAGGGGGCGACGCCGTTCAGCGTGCGGATGACATCGTCGCGATTATAGACGACCTGGCCCCAGTCGCCCGGATTGATGCCGAAGAAATCCTTCGCGAAATCGTCGAGTCCCTTGGCGCCGCGGCTCTGCTTGCGGATGATGGCGTCGGCCTCCAGCCACATCATCAGCCCTTCATTATAATAATCCTCCGACCGCTGCCAGCTGGACCAGCCCTTGGGCCGGCGGGCGGAGATGATGGGATCATGGGTGGTGTCGACCAGCGGCCGCCACTCGCGCCCGCGCGCGGTGTCGAGCTTGGCGGCGATATGGGCATAGGCGTCGAGCGTCTCCTGCTTGCTGAACAGGCCGGCGCGGGCGCCCAGCACATAGCCCCAGAATTGCGTCTGCCCTTCATAGACCCACAGAAGATTATCCTGCATCGGCACGTTGAAATCGGGGGTCCACAGCAGGTCGGGGCGGCGGAACTTGCCGTTCCAGCTATGGGTCAGCTCATGCGCCAGCAGGTTGCGGTCCAGCAGCGCCCGGCCGGTATCCCAATCCTTGAAATAGCCCGGCTCCACCTGATTTTCCGAGGAACGATGATGTTCCAGGCCGATGCCGCCCATTTCGTCGGTGATCGCCAGCAGGAAATCATAATGGTCGAAATGATAGGCGCCGAACAGCGCGCCGGCCTCGGCCACCAGCTTCTTGTGCTTGGTGAGCTGCTCGGGCTTGATCTCCAGCTCGTCGGCATCGTCGGCGACGATGTTGAGCGTCACATTCTTGCCCAGGTCGACCGCCTTGAAATAGGTGCCGGCGAAGATCGGCGAATCCTGCAAGGCTTCATAGTCGATCGTCTCATAGGCGACGCTCGACCCGCTGCGGCGGCCCCGCAGCGCGGTCGCCGCCTGCCAGCCCTGCGGATAGGTGACGGTCGCCTGGATCGGGATCTGCCGGGTGAAATAGCCGGCCGGGTAGAGCGAGACCTGCTCGAACTGGATGTTCATCATCTTGGGCGTGACGGTGATGCGGCCCTGATTGCCGGCGGTCGCGCTCAGAAACTGGAAGCGGGCGACGACTTCCTTCGTCCCTTCCGGCACGTTGATCCGGAAGCCATAGACGTTGAGCGGGTCACGCTCCCAGGCGATCGGCTTGCCGTCGGCGGTGAAGGTCAGGCCGGCCAGCTTCTCGATCTCGCCGCGGCCGGCATGTTTGCCGGGCAGCCATTGCGGCATCAGCAGCGTCATCGGTCCGCTGGTGGCGACGGGGATCGTCTCCTTCACCCGCAGGATGCGCTGGCTCGTGTCGGTCGCATCGACCTCCAGCCGGATGGTGCCGCCGGGATAGGGAATATCCTTGGGCGCGGGCGTCGCGTCATTGACGGGCAACGCCGTCGGCTTCGACCGGACAGCCTCCTGCGCCGCGAGCGGGGCGGCGATGGCGGTTGAAAGGAAGAAGGCGGCAGCAAGGCTGCGGATCATGATCGTCTCCAGAAAGTTTGTCGGCCGGACGGCCCTATGGGCGCAGCATGAAGCCTCCATGCGCCTTCGTCCAGTCCGACCGGCCCGCCGCCGGGCAGGGGCGAGACAAAAAGCGCGTTTCCATGGACCCCGAATATCGTTAAAGGCGCTGCCCCATGGCGAAGATCGAAACGCCGCGCCCGGTGCGCGGAACGCAGGACATGCTGGGCGGCACCACGGAAGCGTTTCAGGAACGCTTTACCCATGTGGTGGAAAGCTTCGACCGGGTGCGCCGGCTCTACGCCTTTCAGCGCGTCGAGGTGCCGGTGTTCGAGGCGACCGCCGTCTTCGCCCGCTCGCTGGGCGAAAGCACCGATGTCGTGTCCAAGGAAATGTACACGTTCGAGGATCGCGGCGGCGACAGCATCACCCTGCGTCCCGAATTCACCGCCGGCATCTCGCGCGCCTTCATCAGCGAAGGCTGGCAGCAATTCGCGCCGCTCAAGGTCGCGACCCATGGCCCGCTCTTCCGCTACGAACGGCCGCAAAAGGGCCGCTTCCGCCAGTTTCACCAGCTGGACGCCGAGATTATCGGCGCCGGCGAGCCGGCGGCGGACGTGGAATTGCTGGTCTTCGCCGATCAGCTGCTCAAGGAACTGGGCATCGCCGACGGCGTGACGCTCAACCTCAACACGCTGGGCGATGCGGAAAGCCGGGACGCCTGGCGCGCGGCGCTGATCGCCCATTTCGAGGCGCATCGGGACGAGCTGTCGGAGGAAAGCCTCGACCGGCTGGCCCGCAATCCGCTGCGTATCCTCGACAGCAAGGATCCGCGCGACCGCCCGGTGGCCGACAGCGCGCCGGAGATCGACGCTTATCTGACCGACGAAGCCCGCGCCTTTTTCGACAGGGTGACGAGCGGCCTCGACGCGGCGGGTGTCGCCTGGACCCGCAATGCGCGGCTGGTGCGGGGGCTGGACTATTATCGCCACACCGCCTTTGAGTTCATCACCGACCGGCTGGGCGCGCAGGGCACGGTGCTGGGCGGCGGCCGCTATGACGGGCTGATCGAGAATCTGGGCGGCCCGGCGACCCCGGCGGTCGGCTGGGCGGCGGGGATCGAGCGGCTGGCGATGCTGGTCGACGCGCCGGCACCCGCCACCATCGATGTCGCGGTCATTCCCATGGGTCAGGCCGCCGAAACCGTCGCCACCGGCATCGTCGCCGAGCTGCGCCGGGCGGGCCTCGTCACCGACATGGGCTTTCGCGGCAATATGAAGAAGCGGATGCAGCGCGCCAATGCCGCCGGCGCGACCTTCGCCGTGATCCTGGGCGATGAGGAACTGGCCGCCGGCGTGGTGGCGCTGCGCGACCTGCGCAGCGGCGAACAGCAGCCCGTGCCGCTTGGCCAGCTGCTGGGCGCGCTGACAGCCCGCTGATGCACATCTCCGCCGAACGCATCGCCCAGATCGAGGCGCGCCGGGACGAGGTGCAGGCGTCGATGACCCGCGCCGATCTGGCGGCGGAGGATTTCGTTCGCCTGTCCAAGGAATATGCCGAGATTGAGCCGGTCGCCCGCGCCGCCCGCGAGCTGCGGCGGCTGCGGCAGGAGCTGAAGGCGCTGGAGACGATGGCCGGCGGCGACGCGCCCGACGCCGATCCCCTGATGCGGCAGATGGCGCAGGAGGAAATGCAGCTGATCAAGAGCCAGCTGCCCGATGCCGAACGGGCGCTGGCGCTGCAATTGCTGCCCCGGGATTCCGCCGACGCGCGGCCGGCGATGCTGGAAATCCGCGCCGGCACCGGCGGCGACGAAGCGGCGCTGTTCGCCGGCGACCTGTTCCGCATGTATCAGCGCTATGCCGATGCGCAGGGCTGGAAGCTGGAGATGATCTCCGCCAACAGTTCCGAACAGGGCGGCTTCAAGGAAGTGGTCGCCTCCGTCATCGGCACCGGCGTCTTTGCCAAGCTCAAGTTCGAAAGCGGCGTGCATCGGGTGCAGCGCGTGCCCGTGACCGAGAGCGGCGGGCGCATCCACACCTCCGCCGCGACCGTCGCGGTGCTGCCGGAGCCGGAGGATGTCGACGTGCAGATCGCCGATGGCGACCTCAAGATCGACATTTATCGCGCCAGCGGCGCGGGCGGCCAGCATGTCAACACCACCGATTCGGCCGTGCGCATCACCCATTTGCCGAGCGGCCTGGTCGTCACCCAGCAGGATGAGCGGTCCCAGCACAAGAATAAGGCCAAGGCGATGCAGGTGCTGCGCGCCCGCCTCTATGAAATGGAGCGGGAGCGGGCGCAGAGCGAACAGGCCGGCGCGCGCAAGGCAATGGTCGGATCGGGCGACCGGTCCGAGCGGATCCGCACCTATAATTTCCCGCAGGGCCGCGTCACCGATCACCGCATCAACCTGACGCTGCACCGGCTGCCGGAGATATTGGAAGGCCCGGGCCTGTCCGAAGTCGTCGACGCACTGGTGGCGGAGGACGAGGCGGCGCGGCTGGCGCAGCTGGACGGCGCGGGATGAGCGACCCCGGCGTCGCCGCCGCCCTGCG
>DAMDPH010000071.1:0-15881 GCA_032082785.1 Sphingobium sp.
CCGGTGCTGGCCGGTATCCAGTCCGACATCGACGCGCTGCGGCGCGAAAGCGGACCCCGCGCCGATGTCCAGACCGCCTATCGCGAGCGGTCGGGCGAAACGGGGCTGAGCGCGCTCAAGGAACTGACCGGCACGGCGGAGGTCTCCACCGGCCTTGGCGGCGGGCGGATCGCGGCGCGGGCGCAGGCGGTGACGCTGGACAGCGAACGCCCGACCGGATCGGGGCTGGCGCGCTTTGGCCGCAATGCCACCGAAGAGGCGCAGGCCATCGTCGATGAACGACCGGCCAAGCTGGCGCAGGCGGGGACGCAGCACGCGTCCGGCGTGGCGCTGTCGCTGGCCTATGAAACGCCGCTCGTGCAACTGGAAGCCGGCACGACGCCGCTGGGCTTCGGCAATACCCGCGCGGTGTGGCGGGCGGCGGTCAGTCCGCGCCTGTCGCCGACCTTCACCGGTCGCGCCTGGGTCGAGCGCAAGCCTGTGACCGACAGCATCGTTGCCTATGCCGGCACGCGCGATCCGGTCACGGGTGCGCTCTGGGGCCAGGTGATGCGTACCGGGGGCGGCCTCTCCGTCTCCTATGACCGCGAGGCAGCGGGCGTTTATGGCGACCTGTCCTATTATCGCTATCGCGGTGAGGCCGTGCGCCGCAACAGCGGCTTCCAGGCCAATATCGGCGGCTATCTTCCCTTGTATCGGGGCGAAGGCTCGTCGCTGGTCGGCGGGCTCAACGTCAACTATCAGGACTTCGCCGACAACCAGAATTATTTCACCTTCGGCCATGGCGGCTATTTCAGCCCGCAAAGCTTCTTCAGCGTCAGCGTGCCGATCCGCTATGCCATGACGTCGGACCTGCTGGAGGTGAAGGCAGCGGTCTCGCCGGGTTATCAGAGCTATAGCCAGGATCAGGCCGCCATCTACCCGACGGACCCTGCCGCGCAGGCGGTGCTCGACGGGCTGAAGGCGCAGAATAGCGATGTGCGGTCCTATTTCGACAGCCTCAGCCGCACCGGCTTCGCCTTGTCGGCGGACGGGTCCATCTATTATCGTGTCGGAGAAGGCACGCGCGTAGGGGGCGAAATCGGCATCAACACGTTTGGCAGCTATGATGAGTTCAAATCGATGATCGGCATCAAACAGTCGCTGGGAAGAAGCCAATGATCCATGAGCTAAGACCGGACCGGTCCGCCGCTGCCGCCGCACCCCGGATGGAGGGGCTGTCCCTGCTGACAGCCATGCTGGGCGCTGAAGTGTGCGGGGCGGCCTCGCCAGAACAGGCAGACGCGTTCTTTACGGCGGTGGGCGCGCGCCTTGCCGGGCTGCTCCGCGTCGATGATATCGGCGCGATCGAGATGCTGGCCGGCCGCGTCAACCAGTTCTGGCAGACGCTGGGGCTGGGGGACGTCGACATGACGCTGACGCAGGATGGCGTCCGCATCCGCCATCATGGCATGCCCGAAACCCTGGAAGGCGACTTTGACGGCTGCTGGGCGACCATGGCGCCGGCCTTGCTCAAAGGTGCCTATGATGCCTGGTTCCGGGCGATCGGCAGCGGCGAGAGCCTGCATACCGAATTGCTCGGCTGGGAGGATGGTGTCGTGGACCTCCATCATGGGCGTTGAACGCCGCACAGTGCTGATCGCGGCCGGCATGCTGCTGACCGCAGGCTGTGCCAGGGCCGCCAAGCGCAAGGAGAAGCCGGTGGCGCCCAGCCCGGAGTGGCTGGCCTATAAGAGCCGCTTTCTTGATGCATCGGGGCGCATCGTCGACACCGGCAATGGTGGCGTCAGCCATAGCGAAGGGCAGGGCTATGGCCTTGCCATGGCCTTTTGGAATGGCGACCGGGATGCGTTCGCGCGCATCTTCGCCTGGACCGAGCAGGTGCTGACCAACGAGGATACGGGTCTGTATGCCTGGCGCTACGATCCCAACCAGCCCGATCCGGTCAGCGATCGCAACAATGCGACCGATGGCGATATCTTTATCGCCTGGATCCTTGAGGAAGCCGGGCAGCGGTGGGAAGAGCCGGCCTATGGCCGCCGCGCTGCCGCCCTGCGAGCGGCGATCCTTACGCATCTGGTGGTTGAGCGGGACGGGCGGGCAGTGTTGCTGCCCGGCTTGCAGGGGTTCGACACGCCGGCGGCGGTGACGCTCAATCCGTCTTATTATGTCTGGCCGGCGCTCGACGCCTTCGCCAAACATGACGCCAGCTGGACCAAGGTCATCGCCGATGGCGAAGCGTTGTTGAAGGCGGCGCGTTTCGGGCCGCTCGCCCTGCCGACCGACTGGATCGACATGAGCGGCCATGACAGGGTTGCGCCTGCCACCGGTCGCCCGGCCCGGTTCGGCTTCGATGCGGTGCGCGTGCCGCTCTACGCGCTCGCGGGCAAGCGCATGGTGTTGCTGCCGCCGATCCGCGCCTTCTGGCAAGGCTATGCGACCAGCGGCAAGCCGATCCCCGCCTGGGTGGATGTGCTGAGCGGCGAGGTCGCGCCCTATCCGCTGTCGGACGGCGGCGCCGCCATTGCGCGGGCGATGGGGATCAAGGCGACCGGGGGCGACGCCGATGACTATTATGCCGCCTCGCTCAAGATGCTGGCCCGGCATCTACTTTGACGGCTTCTTTGCGCCCGTTCGGCGTCAACCCAGTCTCCCGACGGCACTTGCCGCGCCGCTGGACCTTCTCGGCCCATTTGCGCGTTCTATGTTGAAGCTGGCGCCTGCGCACCTTGCGCCCGGTTCCAACATCTGTTTAGCAAGCCGCGGATTTGACTGAATGAATTCTAACCCCATCCCTCCTGACCTCGCCGCCTATTGCACCAAGGCGACGGTCGCCATCGCGCTGGCGGCGCCGGACGGGGATCATGAGCTGTTGCTGGTGAACGAACCGTTCCACAAGCTGACCGGCTATGATGCGCAGGAGATATTGGGCCGCAACTGCCGCCTGTTGCAGCGGGACGCGGATAATGAGGAGGCACGGGGGCGCATCCACAGCTTCCTGCGCGACGACAAGGTCGAGAATGTCCGCACCACCCTTGTCAATTTTCGCCGCGACGGATCGCCCTTCGTCAACCTGCTCTATATGTCGAAGTTGCGCGACCTGTCGGGGCGGCTGTGCTTCATGTTTGCCTCGCAGTTCGACGTGAGCCGGTCGCAGCCCGACAGGCTGGCCGCTTATGACGAGGCGCTGGGGCAGACGCTCGACCGGTTGACCCCGCTGGCGGCGGAGAGCGGCCTCATCGTCGAAGGCTCGCTGCTCACCATCGCCAACACCGCGGCCACCATCGCCCGCGCCCGCATGACCCTGGGGGAGTTGAACGCATCCCATGGCAGCTAGGGCAGCAGGCACAGCAGAAGATCGTTTCGCCGCATGAATTCACCGCAACTCCCGTCCTTGCCGATCGTCGGGATCGGCGCCTCCGCCGGTGGCCTGGAAGCGCTGCGCGACATGCTCTCTTCGGCGCGCGAGCCGACCGGCATGGCGTTCGTCGTGGTCCAGCATCTCGACCCCAATCATGAGAGCATGCTGGCCCAGCTATTGGGGCGGCACACGTCGCTGCGCGTGCTGCAATGCGAGGGCGGCGAGACGATCGAGGCGGAAAGCGTCTATATCATCCCGCCCGGCCATGGCCTGGCGATCCGGCAGGGGGTGCTGGAACTGACGCAATTCGCCCAGCCGCGCGGGCTGCGGCGGCCGATCGACGATTTCTTCGTGTCGCTGGCGGGCGACCAGCAGGCGCTTGCCGCCTGTGTCATCCTGTCGGGAACGGGGGCGGACGGCACCACCGGCCTGCGCGCGATCAAGGAAAATGGCGGCGTCTGCATCGTGCAGCAGCCCGAAAGCGCGCGCTATGACGGCATGCCGCTGTCGGCGGTGGGCACCGGCCTTGTCGACTATGTAAAGCCGGCGCGCGAGATCATTCCCTGCCTCGAAACCTATTTCAGCCGCAGCGGATCGGAGCCGCTGGCGCAAGAGGCGGGGATGGTCGCCGACCATGTCGACGATCTCTGCCGCACGCTGCGCACGGCCATCGGCCATGATTTTTCCGGCTATAAGCGCACCACGCTGGTCCGCCGGGTCGAGCGGCGCATGCATGTTCTGGGCATCGGCACCGGCCATGCCTATTTGCAGCGCATCCGCAGCGACAAGGTGGAATGCGAGGCGCTGTTCCGCGACCTGCTCATCAATGTCACGCGCTTCTTCCGCGACAGCGAGCATTTCGAGACGCTCCGCCAGCAGGTGATCGAGCCGCTGGTGCGCACGCGGGCGCCGGGCGAGGAGATCCGCGTCTGGGTGCCCGGCTGCTCCAGCGGCGAAGAAGCCTATTCCATCGCCATGCTGTTCGCCGAAGCGACGCGCACCACCGACACGCCACTGGCGGTGCAGATATTCGCGACCGACATCGATGAACAGATGCTCCAGATCGCGCGCGAGGGCAGCTATCCCGCGTCCGCGCTGGCCGACATACCGACCCCGCTGCGCGAACGCTATGCCGTGCCGCATGCGGAGCGTTTCACCATCGTCGGGCCGATCCGCGATCTTGTCCGCTTTTCCAGCCACAGCCTGGTCAAAGACCCGCCCTTTTCGCGCATCGACTTGCTGTCCTGTCGCAACCTGCTGATCTATTTCGACGATCGGCTGCAACAGACGATCATGCCGCTGCTTCATTATGCGGTGCGGCCGGGCGGTTATCTGTTCCTTGGCCCGTCCGAAAGCGTCGGGCGGTTCGATCATCTCTTTCCGGTGCTGGATCAGTCGGCCCGGCTGTTCGAACGCTCGCCCGGATCGCCCAACTATCCGATCGACCTGCCCGGCCATTCGAGCCGGCGGGAACGGTTCCGGCCGGAGGCCGAGCATCGCGACAGCAGCGGCGCCACGCCGGACGAGGGATCGGCGACGCGCCGCATCCTGGAACGCTATGCGCCGCCCAGCATGGTGCTGGATCAGGACGGGGCGATCGTCTCCGCTTATGGCAAGCTCAGCCGCTATTTCGATTTTCCGGTAACGCGCACCGGCGGCTATAGCGCGATCACGCTGGCGCGGCCCGGTCTGCGCGAGGCGATCGGGCCGCTGCTGCGCCGCACGCGGGAAAGCCGGCGGCGCACGGTGGCGCGGGATATTTCCGTCACCTCCGAATATGGCGTCCAGCCGGTCGAGCTGGTCTGCGATCCGCTGTCGGACGGCACGCTGCTGTTCGTCATCAAGCCGTCCGAGCCGTTCCGGCCGCTCGACGATCCCGACCTTGTCGAACTGGATGCGGGCGACGACCATGTCGAGGTGCTGGAGGAGGAACTGCGGCTGACGCGGCACCGGCTGCGCTCGGCCGTCGAGGAACTGGAGACGGCGAATGAGGAGCTGAAAAGCTCCAACGAAGAAATGATGTCGATGAACGAGGAGCTTCAATCGACCAATGAGGAATTGTCGACCGTCAATGACGAGCTGAAAAGCAAGGTCGATCAGCTGACCGTCGCCAATTCCGATCTGCGCAATTTCTTCGAAACGACGGACCTCGCCGTCATCGTGCTGGACGCCGACCTGCGGTTGCGCAGCTATACGGCGGCGGCGACGTCGATCTTCCCCTTGCAGCCCGCCGACCGGGGACGGCCGCTCGCCGATGTGGCGGCGCGGCTGGAGGCGTCCGATTATCTGGACGACGCCCGCGCCGTGGTCGACGGCGGCGCGCCGGTGCATCGCCGCGTCGCGACCCGCGATGGCGAGCGGACGCTGTCGCTGCGCATCCTGCCCTATCGCACGCAGAGCGGCGAGACCGATGGCGCGACGCTGGTGCTGACCGACATCACCGATGCGCTATCGCTGGAGCGCGACCTTGCCCATGAGCGGGAGCGGCTGAACCTCGCGATCCGCGCCGGCGGCATTGGCGTGTGGGAATATTTTCCCGACAGCGACGAGACGCAGCTGGACCAGACCGAGCAGGCGATCCTGGACGTTGGCGACCGGGCGGTGGTGGCGATGCGCGAATTGCTCGACCGCGTGGAGCCGGAGGAGCGCGCGATGGTCGAGGAGCGGCTGCGCGCGGCGGCAGCGGGCGAAGGCGATTATGAAGCCAATGTCCGGCTGCGCAATGCACGCGGCGAGATGCGCCGGATCAAGAGTTTCGGCCGGCTGGTGAACGGGGCGCAGCCCCGGCGCGTGGTCGGCGTGTCCATCGACGTGACGCCCGAATATGTGCTGGCGGAAACGCGCGAGCTGATGCTGCGCGAGATGAACCACCGGGTGAAGAATCTTTTCGCCATCATCGGCGGCATGATCACGGCGGCGGCGCGGTCGCATGACGATGTCGGCGTCTTTGCCCGGGACGTGCGCGAACGGATCGCGGCGCTGGGCCGTGCCCATTCGCTGGCATCGCCGGCGGGCGAGCAGCAGGCGATCGACCTGGAGGCGCTGGTGGAGGCAACGCTGGCCCCCTATCGCGACCATGCCGTCATCCAGCTGGGCGGCCCGCCGATCCAGATCGACCGCACCTGCCTGTCGGCCCTTGCGTTGATGCTGCACGAATGGGCGACCAATTCCGTCAAATATGGCGCATTGAGCGATCATAGCGGCGCGCTGTCCATTCGCTGGAGACGCGCGGACCAGGAGGATATCGTCGTGGACTGGGTCGAGAAAAATGGCCGGCCGGTGGAGCTGAAGACCGGCACCGGCTTTGGCACCATCCTGGTGAAAACCTCCGCCCAGCAGCTGGGCGCGCGGGTGGAGAAACAGATTGACGGCGCGCAGCTGCATCTGAGGCTGATCCTGCCCCGGACAATCGCGGCATGAGCGGCAACGTCCTTGTCGTGGAAGACGAATTTTTCGTCGCGCTCGACATTCAGGATATGGTCGAGGAACTGGGGCTGCAATTTGACGGTCCCTATGCGACCGTGACCGAGGCGCTGGAGGTGCTGGAGGATCGGCTGCCCGACTGCGCGATCCTCGACGTGCAGCTCAAGGATGGGGAAGTCTATCCGGCGGCGGACCGGCTGATGGCGCGCAATGTGCCGATCATCTTCCATTCCGGCCATGCCGACGCCACCCACCTGACCGAACGCTATCCCGGCGCGGCGGTGTGCGGCAAACCCTGTTCGCCCGGATCGCTGCGCGACGCGATCCGCCGCGCGATCGAGAGCTGACGCGGACATATCGACAAGCGGACGGAAATCGGCATCATGCGCGCGCCGGCCCGGAAGGACAGCGCGCATGCTCCGTCGCGCCCAGGCGGCTGGCCCAGGGAGTTGACGTGATGACATCTTTATTGCCCCTTTCCCCCCGTCTGGCGCTGCGCATGCTGGGCGCGGCGGCGCTCTGCTCCGCCTCCGCCATCGCGCTGGCGGCCGAGGCGCCGAGCTTCGACGTGGCGCGGATTTCGCGGGACATCCAGACGCTGTCGAGCGACGCGTATGAGGGGCGCGGACCGGCCACGGCGGGCGAGAAGAAGACCATCGACTATATTGCCGCGCAGATGAAGGCGGCGGGCCTCAAGCCGGCGGGCGACAAGGGCAGCTGGTTCCAGAATGTGCCGCTGCGCAAGTCGGAGATTGTCGGCACGCCCCGCGCGTCCATGACCATCGGCGGGCAGGCGATGCCGCTGACGCAGGGCGAGCAGGTGGCGTTGCGCGCCGCCGAGACGGGGCAGAACGCGGTGCGCTTTACCGACCTGCCGCTGGTCTTCGTCGGCTATGGCGTCAAGGCGCCCGAACGCGGCTGGGACGATTTCAAGGGCGTGGACCTCAAGGGCAAGATCATGGTCGTGCTGGTCAACGATCCCGACTTCGAGGGCGGCGAGGGGGATTTCGGCGGCAAGCTGATGACCTATTATGGCCGCTGGACCTATAAATATGAGGAAGGCGCGCGGCAGGGCGCGGCCGGCGTGCTGGTCATCCATGAAAGCGAGCCGGCCTCCTATGGCTGGGCCACGGTCAAGAACAGCAACACCAACACCATGTTCGACATCGTCCGCGCCGACCCGAAAAAGGCGCATAGCCAGATGGAAGGCTGGATCCAGAAGGATCTGGCGGCCCAGCTGATGCAGGCGTCGGGCATCGATTTCGAAGCAGCCAAAACTGCGGCCAAGCGCAAGGATTTCCGCCCGATGCCGCTCAAGGCGACGATGAGCGCGGACTATGCGGTCAAGTCGGAGATCATCACCTCCTATAATGTCGCCGGCATGGTCGAAGGGGGGAAGTATCCCGACGAGACCGTCATCTATTCGGCCCATTGGGACCATCTGGGCGTCGGCGCGCCGGATGCGAAGGGCGACCGCATCTATAATGGCGCGCGCGACAATGCATCGGGCACGGCGGCGCTGCTGGAGCTGGCCCGCGCCTATGCGACCGGTCCCAAGCCCGACCGGTCGGTGCTGTTCCTGGCGGTGACGGCGGAAGAAAAGGGGCTGCTCGGCTCCGAATATTATGCCGACAATCCGCTGCGGCCGCTGGCGACCACCGCCGGCGTCGTCAATATGGACGGGCCGTTCGCGGCGGAGAAGACGGTGAATTTCAGCATTTCCGGTGCGGCCAAGCTGGACCTGCTGACGATGCTGACGCAGGAGGGGGAGAAGCTGGGCCGCCATTATACGCCCGACGTCCGGCCCGAAGCGGGCAGCTTCTACCGGTCGGATCATTTCCCGATGGCCAAGCGCGGGGTGCCGGCCATTTCCTTCAACCCCGGCCGCGAACTGGTCAATGGCGGCGAGGCGCGGGGCAAGCAGCTGTCCGACCTCTATACGCGCGATCGCTATCACCAGCCGGCCGACGAATATGATGCGAGCTGGGACACCAGCAGCTGGCAGGGCGACATGACCCTGCTCTACAATGTCGGGCGGCGCGTGGCGGACGGCCATGACTGGCCCAACTGGTCGAGCGACAGCGAATTCCGCGCCGCGCGCGACGCCACGGCCGACCAGCGCCGGTAAAAGCCTGCTTGCGGATGCGCCTCTGGCGCATCGCGGCACCGGCGGTGACGCGCTACGCGCTATCGCCAAGAGCCTTATGCCAAGCCGCCGCGCCGACTGCACCCGGCGCGGCGGCTTGCCTCCTCAGCCCGGATAGGGGGCGCGCCGGGCGGTGAGGAAGATGAGAGCATAGGCAAAGGCGCTCAGCCCCAGCACCAGCCCCATGCCGCCGGGCATGCCGATCAGCGTGGCGCTGAGCGGCAGCGGCAGCAGCGCCGCCATCATCGGCAGGCGGGGACGAAGGCCGGCGAGCCGCGCCAGCGGCCACAGGGTAGACCAGAGCAGCGCCAGCCGCACGCCATCGCCCGGCATCAGATGGCCGAGCGGCCAGATGCGGCCATAGCTCACCAGCATCATCGACGAGAGCGCGACCAGCAGCAGCGGCGCCACTAGCCCGGCCATCGGCCCGGCATGGCGCCGGTCATATGCGATCCAGAAGGCCAGGCCCAGAAACAGCGCCATCGGATAGAAGGCGGCGGGATCGCCCCGGCCGCGCAGATCGGTGAGCGTCGCCGCCCAGCCGAGCGTCAGCGCCGCGTGAAACAGCAGCCCCAGCGCCAGCGGCACGAGCAGGGCGGGCGAGAGATGAACGGCGAAGTCGCGCCCCTGCCAGGCGGCGATGAGCGCCCGGAAGACCATATAGGTGCCGAGCAGCTCCGTACCTTCCTCCACCAGCACCCGCAGGCCGAGCGACCAGGCGGGCCAATCGACATGATGCTGGATATATTCCTGCAGCACCACGCTGCTGTAGAGCAGGGCGGCGGCCAGCAGATAGAGGGCGGTCCGCCGGCCTTGCGGGTGGAGCAGCAGGCGCAGCCCGGCATAGGCGCCCGCGACGACGATCAGCAGCCCGACGATGCAGAGCGCAACCAGCCTCGGCCCGCCGGCAAAGCCGGTCAGCCGCTCATGCAGCGATCCCACCTCGTCCAGCGACAGCAATGTCCACAGCGCGGCGAGCAGCAGCCAGGGCGCGCGCATGCTGTGCAGCCGATGCTGGGCGGAGACGGCAAAGCCGAAGGCGGCCAGCAGCAACAGCGCCCCCGACCACCAGGCCGCCAGATTATTCTCCGCCCCCAGATTGACCGCCTGGAAGATGGAGGACAGGCGGAAGCCCATCTGATCGACCGACATGCGCCCGATACAGGCGATCGCCAGCAGCAGCAGGTCGACCGCGATCATGATGCGCAGCCAGGGCCGGTGCCAGAGAGACGGGTGTGCGGCGGCGGCGGTTCCATTCGCCGGCAGCGCGATCGAAGCAGCAGCCATTGTCACCTCGCTTGAACCAATATGACATGAAATTGTCACAAGATGGTCATCGGCCCAATCCGCGTGAATGCGTAGCTGCGGCGGCTGCGCGCCCACGGGGCGGGGCTTTGCCGCGCGCTTTTCGAGCTGTGGCCGCGATGCAACAGTTTCGGATTAATGACGGAAGCGTGCAACCGCTGCGGCGCAGCATGGGTTAAGCCCCCGTCTACAAGCACTGAGAACAGGGTCCAGTTATGAAGAAATATCTGTTTGCCGCCGCCGCCCTTCTGGCCTTCCCCGCCACCGCGATGGCGCAGGAAACCGCGCCCGATGGCACCGACGCATTTGGCGTCGAGCCTTATGTCGGCATCCTTGGCGGTTATCACACCTTCGATCGCGGGTCGGAATTCGGCGCGATCCCGGGCGAGACCATCATGAATGGCGCGCTGATCAGCGGCATCGCTGGTGTCAACGTGCCGCTCGGCCCCGTCTTCGTCGGCGTGGAAGGCAATGCCACCAAGGGCTTCAGCGACATCGATTGGGAATATGGCGTGAAGGGCCGTTTTGGCGCCCGCGCCGGTGAAAGCGGCCTCATCTACGCCTCGGCCGGCTATCAGTGGGTCAATGGCAAGGGCGGCTGGCCCGACCGCAAGGATTGGATGTATGGCGCCGGCGTCGAAGTCGGACCCAAGGAAATCGGCCTTGGCGGTCTGACCGGCAATAGCGGCGTGCGCCTGCGCGTGCAGGTCGACACCTATGATTGGGACAGCTTCCGTCCGATGGCGGGTGCCGTCTTCCACTTCTGATCGGCTTTTCTGCCCGAAAATGCGACGCCCGCCGGTTCCGGCGGGCGTTGTTTTTTGTGGCTCGGCAAGGCGGGCGCGGCTAAGCTTCTTCCATAGAAACGGCAAAGGCCGTTCAAGTGGAACAGAGTCGCAAAGCGACCGTGGAGAGGATGCCGTGCCGATGCCTAAGTCGGACTTTACCTATTATGCCATGCGCAGCCGCAAGCAGCGGCTGATGGAGGAACATGCCTCATCCCCGCAAGCGGCCAAGGCGCATAAGCGGCTGGCCAATGCCTATGCCGACAAGGCCGCACTGGCGGCGCTTGGCGAGGAGGAGATGGCCTGACCGCGCGCGCCGGCTGGCGCGGCCGCAGCGGGTGGTGCGCCGGCGATGATCGTCTTCCTCGACTTTGAAGCCTCCTCGCTGGGCAAGCGCAGCTATCCGATCGAAGTCGGCTGGGTGTTCGAGGATGGTCGCGGCGCGGCGCGGCTGATCCGCCCGGCGCCCGACTGGACCGACTGGGACGATGAGGCGCAGGCCATCCATGGCATCGACCGCGACAGCTTGCTGGCAGACGGGATCGCCCATGACGACGTCGCGCGGGAGATGGTCGCGACGCTGACCGGCCATGCGCTCTATGCCAGCGCGCCCTCCTGGGACGGCAAATGGCTGAGCGCGCTGCTGCGCGCGGCCAAGCTGCCGCGCCACAGCCTGCGGCTGGGCGATAGCGATGCGCTGATGAAGGAGATGGCCTGCGACCGGCTCCGCCCGCTGCTGCCGCCCGAGCGGCTGGAAGCCGAAGTCGACGCCCTCCTCGCCGCGACCGAGCCTCCGCCTTCGGCCCGCCCGGCACATCGGGCACTGGCCGACGCAGAAGCGGAACGCCGCCGCTGGCTGGCGGTGCGGGAGGCGGTGGACGCGCGCGCGGCGCGGGGGTGAGCGGGGGAGGGGCTGGACTCCGGCCTTCGCCGGGGAACAGCGAGTGGCGTTTCCCCACATCCCTCACCCCGTCATGCTGAACCTGTTTTAGCATCCATAGGCTCTGCCCAGGCGGCGGCGGGGGACGGAGGTGATCCGCCTGTGCCTGCCCCCCGCGCCTCCGTGTTCTCTGCGCGAACCTTTTCCGACGATGATGTTCGCGCGGAGGCGCAGAGACGCGGAGAGGGTTGGTGCTGAGCTGTGCCTTCAACGGGCGGCGCGGAAGAGGGGGAGGGGGTGCCGGAGAGGCTGGGCCCCGGCCTTCGCCGGGGAACAGTGAGTGGCGTTCCCTAAAATCCCTTACCCCGTTATGCTGAACTCCCGGCCGTCGCCGGGAAACAGGGGAGCGCCCCTCAGATGCCGATGGTCACCGGCACCGTCTTGGCGGCGGGGACGTGGCTTTCCTCGGCATGATGGTCGACCGGGATCAGGATGTTGCATTCGGGATAATAGGCGCCGACGCAGCCGCGCGGGATGTTATAGGGGGTGACGATGAAGCCGTCGCGCATCCGGTCCCGGCCATCGTCCGATGGGCCGTGCAGGCGCACGCGCTGGCCCTCTTCCAGCTGCTGCTCGGCCATGTCCTGCGGGTTCATGAACAGGATGTCGCGCGTGCCCTTCACGCCGCGGAACCGGTCGTGATAGCCGTAGATGGTGGTGTTGAACTGGTCGTTGGAACGGAGCGTCATCAGCCGATATTGGCGCGGCCGGTCTTCGAAACCGGTGGCGGACAGGCCGGCGGGGACGAGGAATTCCGCCTTGCCGCTGGGCGTTTCCCAGATGCGCCGGGCGGCCTTGTTGCCTTTCCAGAAGCCGCCGGGCTGGAACAGCCGCTGGTTGAAGTCCTTGAACTTGTCGGGATAGGTCGCCTCTATGGCGTCGCGGACGCGGCTATAGTCCGCCACCCAGCCGTCCCAGTCGACATGGGGGCTGGGCGTCAACCGCCGGGCGAGGCCGCCGACGATAGCGGGTTCGGACAATAGATAGCGACTGGCGGGCGTGGCCTTGCCGATCGATCCGTGGATGCAGCTGGTGGAATCCTCCATCGACACCGCCTGCCGGCCGCTTGCCTGCATATCCTCCTCGATGCGGCCGAGGCAGGGCAGGAGGTAGCAGCTCTTGCCCGGGAAGAGATGGCTGCGGTTGAGCTTGGTGGCGATGTGGACGGTGAGGCCGAGGTTGGACCAGGCCACCTCCATCGCGCCGGTGTCAGGGATGGCGCGCAGGAAATTGCCGCCCAGGCCGATGAAGGCGCCGACCGATCCGTCCAATATCCCCTTGCAGGCGCCGACCGTATCCAGCCCGTCCTCCTGCGGCGGGTCGAAATGATACAGCTCGCGCAGCTTGTCGACCGGGGCCAGCTTCGTCTTTTCGGTGATGCCGACGGTGCGCTGGCCCTGCACATTGGAATGACCGCGCACGGGCGTCGGGCCGGCGCCGGGCTTACCGATATTGCCGCGCATCAACAGCAGGTTGACCAGCATGCGGACATTTTCGACGCCCTTCACATGCTGGGTCAGGCCCATGCCGTAAATGCCCAGCACCGCTTTCGCGCCGGCGTAGACGCGCGCCGCCTGCTCCAGCGCCGCGCGGGTGAGGCCGGATTCCCGTTCGATGTCGGCCCATTGCGCCGCTCGCATCTTGGCCGCGAAAGGGTCGAAGCCATGGCAATGCTCCGCGATGAACGCATGGTCGAGCACCGGCTCGCCTCCACCAGCCTTCGCGTCGTCATCCCATTGCAGCAGCGCCTTGGCCATGCCGGTCATCGCGGCGATATCGCCGCCGGCTTTCACCTGATGATATTGGGTGGAGATGCCGGTTTCCTTGAGCGTCGCCATCTCGATCGGGTTTTGCGGATCGGTGAAGCGCTCAAGTCCGCGTTCGCGCAACGGGTTGAAGGTGACGATCTCCACCCCGCGCTTGCGGGCGCTGCGCAGGTCGTGGAGCATGCGCGGCGAATTGGAGCCGACATTCTGGCCGAAGAAGAAGATGGCGTCGCACTGCTCGAAATCTTCGAGCTGGGTCGTCCCCACCGGCACGCCGATTGCGGCCTTCAGCCCGACCGAGGTGGATTCGTGGCACATGTTGGAGCTGTCGGGCAGATTCTGGCTGCCATAAAGCCGCGCCATCAGCTGATACATATAGCTGGTTTCCAGGCTCGCCCGGCCCGAGGCGTAGAAGACCACCGACCTGGGATCGCGGCGGCGCAGGTCGGCGGCGATGGCGTCGAACGCCTCGTCCCAGGCGCAGGCGACATAGCGGTCCTGCGCGGCGTCATAGCGCAGCGGATGGGTCAGCCGGCCATGCTCCTCCAGATCATAGTCGCGCCATTCGCGCAGCGCGCTGACACTATGTTCACGGAAGAAATCGGGCGTGGTGCGGTGCCTGGTCAGTTCCCAGGCGGTCGCCTTCGCCCCCTCCTCGCAAAATTCGGCGGGATGGGGATGGGCCGGTTTCGGCCAGGCGCAACTGACGCACATGAAGCCGTCCGGCTTGTTCTGTCGCGCCAGTTCACGCAGCCCTTCGGCCGGCATCTGCTCGCGCGGCAGGATTTCGGCGAGCGAGCGCACCGACCCCCAGCCGCCGGCCGGCCCTTCAAAGGGTTCGACCTCGGGCTTGTCGCTGCGCTGCTTCGCCATATCCGTCCTTCCAGCCTGGGTGTCTGGAAGGGAACGGGCGGGTCGGTCTTTGGTTCAGCGACCCCTAGCGATCAGCGCGTCGAGCGACCAGGCGCCGCCGCCGCGACCGACGAGCAGCAGCAACAGGGCGGCCCAGCTCAGATGCGTCGACCAGGCATCGGGATAGACAAAGATCTGGATCACCGCCGTCATGCCGAGCAGCGCCGCCGCCGCCGGCCGCGTCGCCAGGCCGAGGACCAGCAGGATCGGGAAAAGATGTTCCGACCAGGTCGCCAGCTTCGCCGCCAGTTCGGGCGAGAGCAGGGGTACGCGATATTCCTCCGCAAAGAGGAAATAGGTGCTGTCGCTGACGGTCAGCCAGCCTTCGACCTTGGTGCGGCCGGACAGGAAGAAGATCGCGGCGACCGCGAACCGTGCCAGCAGCAACAGCAGGGCGTCGGGAAGGAGGCGATTGCACAGGGACTGCACACCGCCAAAGACATTAGCCATGATTTCGCTCCTTGTCCGGCCGGACCCTTATTTCTTCGGCGTCAGCGAGCCATAGCCCTTGGGCGTCTTGATCTTGGTGCAGGTGCCTTTCTGCACCAGCGTCCAGGCGTCGCCCTGATAATCGACATGCGACGATCCCGCGCAGCTGGTGCCCGCGCCGGCCTTGCAGTCATTCTGGCCAGCCTTGGCGATGCCGTAGCATTTTTCCATCGGCGGCTTTTTGTCGGCTGCCTGCGCGGCGGCGGTGCTGAGTCCGATCGCGATGCTGGCGGCAAGTGCCGCCGAACTGGTCTTCATGATCGCTGTTCCTCTATCTGGCGCCTCTCTGGACGCTGTTTAGACGCCCGCCGCGCCGGGGTGCGCAGCGAGTCACAGGGACCATTCGTTACGGGGGCGATAAGAGTTACAAATATTTAGGGGGTGGAGCCGGACCGCTCGATGGACTGGGCGAGGGGCGCGATCCGCTTGTCGCCGATGCGTCGGGCAATAACATGCATGGTGTCGTGCGGCTTGCGTGCGTCCACCTCCGTCTTCTCGCCCTGCCAATGGTGCAGCCGTCCGGCGATATAGCCGGCCTTTTGCCCGGCGATGCGGGGATAGGGTTTGTCGGGCCGGTGGCAGCTGATGCAGGCGGGCAATTGCCGGGCCGGATCGCCCTGGGTGAGCAGCGGATGGCCGGTGGGCGCGGTGGCGGGCAGGCCAGGCAGGGCGGCGAAATGGCGGGCGAGTGCGTCCATCTCCTGCGGCGTCAGCGCCGCGGCGGCGGTCTGCATCGGCGCGCTGGCGCGGGCGC
>DAMDPH010000072.1:0-15776 GCA_032082785.1 Sphingobium sp.
TGATTTGCTGATCGCCAATATTCTGGCCGGGCCGCTGATCGAGCTGGCGCCGTCGCTCTGCGCGCTGGTGGAGGATGGCGGGACGATCCTGCTCGCCGGGCTGCTGCGCGAACAGGCCGATGCGGTGATCGCCGCCTATCGCGCGCAGGGCATGCGGCTGGCGGAGCGGAACGACAATGGCGACTGGCCGACGCTGCGCCTGCGCAAGCGGCCGCGCATCGGCTGGAAGCGCCCGGTGCGCATCAACCGGAGCGCGCGCGGCGAAGCGCCCGGCTTCGGCAGCCTCTGACCCTCTCTCCACAAGACAAGGACTGGCCATGACCATCGAACGCCGCACTATCCTGCATGAAGGCCGGGGCGGCCTGTTCGAAAGTCTGGCGGTGACGGACGCGGCGGCGGTCGGGACACGGCCCGGCCTGCTGCTGCTGCCGAATATATTGGGGACCAAGGAAGCGGATTTCCGCTATGCTGAGCGGCTGGCGGCGCTGGGCTATGCGGTGCTGGTCGCCGACATATATGGCCAGGGCAAGCGCACGCGGCGGGGCGATCCCGACATGGGTCGCTTTATGGCGGAGCTGAACGAAGACCGCGCCCTGCTGCGCGACCGGGTGCATGCGGCGCTGGCGCAGCTCAAGGCGCTGCCGCAGGTGGATGGCGCGCGCACAGCGGCGATCGGCTTCTGCTTCGGCGGCAAATGCGTGCTTGATCTGGCGCGGAGCGGCGGCGACATCGCCGGGGGCGTCAGCCTGCACGGCGTCTATGATCGCCCGCCCTATCCCGTCGCCGCCATAACCGCGAAGCTGCTCATCTGCCATGGCTGGGACGACCCCATCGCCCCGCCCGACGCGACGGTGGCGCTGGCGCAGGAACTGACGGACGCCGGCTGCGACTGGCAGCTGCACGCCTATGGCCATACCGGCCACGCCTTCACCGATCAGGAAGCGAAAATGCCCGACAAGGGCATGGCCTATAATGAAGACGCCGACCGGCGCAGCTTCCGCGCGGTGGTGGATTTCCTGGGCGAGCTATTCAGCTGACAATATAAGGCACCCTGTGGCGCGGCCGGTGGCGGCCCCGGGGAAATTCCCGGGGCGCACCGCTCAGATATCGTCGATCATCTCGGCCAGCACGGCCAGGCAATCCTTGCCCAGCTGCGCCGAGCGGGCGGGCGACCAGCCGAAATCGGCGTCGGGCAGGTCGTCATTATCCTTGAACGGCATTTCCAGCGTCATCGACACCGCGCCGAACCGCTCCGCCAGCTGGTTGGTGGACATGGACAGATTGGCCTTGCCCGCCGGCGAGACGGCATAGCCGAGCCGGGTCTGGAAATCGGGCGTGCGCGCCGCCAGCGTGTCGCGATAGCGGGTGAAGAGCGCCAGCTGCCGGTCCTGGATCGAGGGGATGCCCTCGAAACCGGCCATGAAGACGGCGGGGATCGCTTCGTCGCCATGCACGTCCATGGCGAAATGCACGCCGGTCTCGTCCATCGCCGCGCGCACCAGATAGACTTCCGGGCTGCGCTCCATCGACGGCTCATGCCATTCGCGGTTGAGGTTCACGCCCGCCGCATTGGTGCGCAGATGGCCGCGCCGGCTGCCGTCCGGGTTCATGTTGGGGACGATGTGGAAGGTCGCCTTCTGCCGCAGCAGGCGGGCCACGGCATCCTCATCGTCGGTCAGCCGCTCCAGCGCGCCTTCCATCCACCATTCCGCCATGGTCTCGCCCGGATGCTGGCGGGCATAGAGCCACACCTGCTTCGGCCCCTCGCCCACCGTCAGCATGTCGAGCGGCTGCCCGTCGAGCGTCAGGCCCAGCTCGCGCAGTTCAACGCCCGGCTGGCTGGCGGCCCAGGCGACCAGATCATGATGGCGCTCCATCGAATAGGGCGCGAAATAGGCGAGCCAGACGGCATCGCTGTCGGGCTGGACGCGGATCGTCAGCACCCCGTCGGCATAGCTGGTGTCGGCAAGCAGCCAATTCTCCCGATCCTCGCTCATCCGCGCGCTATAGCCATCCCAGCCGTCGGGATAGGCGGACCCGCCGCAATTGGTGATCGCCAGCTCCACGGTCCGCCCCGCCGCCCCGGCGACGCGGAAGTGGAACCATTGATAGAAGTCGCTCTGATGATCCTTCACGATCTCCAGCTCGGCGCGCACGGCGTCGGGCGTGTCGGAGATGGACAGGATATGGATGTTGCCGCTGTCAAAAGCGCTGCTGATCGAAATGCTCATTTGACGGTTATAGTGCGCCCGGATTCGCCCGGATAGCCCCCGAAGAGCGCGGCGGCGAGCTTTTGCGCGGCAAGGCCGGGCTGGGCGGCCGGCGTGCCCTGCTTGGCTTCGGTGATCGCGCGGCCTTCCCAGACGGTGGTCTGGTCCGACCGGCGGCGCAGCTGCACCTGCAACTCGGTCGACACCACATCCTTGGGCTTGCCCGACAGGTTGATGCCGATGCCCACGCCAAGACCCGAAAAGCCGCCGCTGCCGACGCCGCCGCCCACGCCGACGCTGACCGGCCGGTCGCCGCGCCCGTCGCCCATCGAGCGGAAGCCGCGCCGGAAGCCGACCTGCGCGACAAGATCGCTGCCGCTGCCCGTCGGCGCCAGCGTAAAGCCGGCCCGCTGCAATTCCTGGCTGACGGCGGTCGCATAGGTGCGGAATTCGAGGCCGACATCGGGATTGCCCGCCATTTCCTCCACCGCGACCGTGCCGGTGCGGGCGGGGTCGCCCAGATGGAATCGCGTCACCTCCACCGGCGGCACGGCGGTCGCACAGGCGCTCAGCGAAACGGCAAGGCAGGAGGAGAGGAACAACTGTTTCAACATGGACTGAACTCCGCAGGAATGACGCTGCCCATAGACGGTGGCGCGCCATGCTTTCCTTCATACGCGCGAACGCCCCGCTTTGCTGCATCGAAGATGAACGGGCGCAAAATGGCGGCCGTTGGCCTTGACTTTGGGGCGGGCGGACCATAGGGGCTGCGCTTCGATTTTCCGATCACGCACAGAATCATCAAAGGCGAACTTCCATGAAGATCCGCAACTCGCTCAAGTCGCTCAAGGGCCGTCACCGGGATAACCGCGTGATCCGCCGTCGCGGCCGCACCTATGTCATCAACAAGACCAACCGCCGCTTCAAGGCCCGCCAGGGCTGATTGATGGCGGTTGCTGCCGTCATCTTCGACGTCGGCAACGTCCTGTATCAGTGGGACCCCAGGGTTCTCTACAAGCGCCTGATCGATGACGATCGGGCGCTTGAGGCGTTTCTGCGCGATGTGGTCACGCCCAAATGGCATTTCCAGCATGATGCCGGCCGCCCCTTTGCCGAGACGAGCGCCGAACTGATCGCGCGCCATCCCGAGCATGAGGTGCTGATTCGCGTCTGGGGCGCGCGCTTCATCGACAGTATCGGGCCGATGGTGCCGGGCATGGCCGAGCTGGTCCGCGACCTTGATGAAGCCGGCGTGCCGCTGTTCGCCCTCACCAATTTCAGCGCGGAATTCTGGCCGCCCTTCCACGAACGCGAATCGGCGCTGTTCGCGCCCTTTCGCGACATCCTCGTGTCGGGAGCGGAAGGATTGGTGAAGCCGGACCCGGCCATCTACAGGCTCGCGCTCGACCGGTTCGGGCTGGCACCGCAGGAAGCGCTGTTCATCGACGACCGGGCGGAGAATGTCTCTGCCGCCCAGGCGCTGGGGATGCACGGCCACCTCTTTACCGGCGCGGATGTGCTGCGGGACGAGATGGTCCGGTCGGGGCTGCTGTAGAGCGCCATCCTTCGATACGGGGCTTCGACAGGCTCAGCCCCTACTCAGGACGAACGGGCACGGGAGATAGCCGCCCTCGACATCAGCGGCGTTGATCGCGGTCATCCTCTCACCCGTTGGAGCCGAGCCTTGTCGAATAGCTGTTCCTCCCGAAAGGAAGGACGAGGCTTCGACTTGGCTCGGCCCGAACGGGTTTCTTGAGCGCCGGCCTAGCCTTCCCGGCCCTGCAATTCGTCGCCGCGAATGGCCGCGACATGGATGACGTTGGTGGAACCGGGCGTTCCGAACGGTACGCCGGCCAGCACCACGATCTTGTCGCCCTTCAGCGCCAGCTTGTGCCGCAACGTCATGCGCCGGGCCTTGCCGATCATCTCCTCGAAATTGCCGATATCCTTGGTGCGGATCGCGTGGACGCCCCAGGTCAGGCCGAGCTTGCGCGCGGTATCTTCCCGCGGCGTCAGGGCCAGGATCGGCGCCAGCGGCCGTTCGCGCGCCACGCGGCGCACGGTGCTGCCGGTCGAGGTGAAGCAGGTGATGACGCTGACGCCCACCACCGGCACAATGCCGGCCGCCGCTTCCGCCAGCGCGTCGGCGGTGGTCGGGTCCGGCGTTGTTTCGGTGAAGTGCAGCCGCGCGAAATAGCCCGGATCGCGCTCCACGCTGTTGGCGATGCTGTCCATCATCGTCACCGCTTCGAGCGGCCAGTCGCCCGCCGCCGTTTCGGCCGACAGCATGATCGCGTCGGCGCCGTCATAGACGGCGGTAGCGACGTCGGACACTTCGGCGCGGGTGGGCGTGGGCGCCTTGATCATCGATTCGAGCATCTGCGTCGCGACGACGACCGGGCGGCCCATGCGCCGGGCGGTGGCGACGATCTGCTTCTGGAGCGGCGGCACCGCCTGCGGCGGCAGCTCGACGCCCAGATCGCCGCGCGCGACCATCACGCCATCGGCCAGCTCGATAATCTCCTCCAGCCGCTGCACGGCGGACGGCTTTTCGATCTTGGCCATCAGCGCGCCATGGCCACCCATCAGCTTGCGCGCCTCGGCCAGATCCTCGGGCCGCTGCACGAAGCTGAGCGCGATCCAGTCGCAGCCCTGCTCGACTGCGAAACTCAGGTCGCGCCGGTCCTTTTCCGTGAGCGCCGGCACCGGCACCACCACGTCGGGGACATTGACGCCCTTGCGGTTGGACAGGGTGCCGCCGACCTCGACCACCGTGCCGATCCGGTCTGACTCCACCGTCTTGACCCGCAGCACCAGCTTGCCGTCGTCCAGCAGCAGCCGGGTTTCGGGCACCAGCGCCTCATAGATTTCGGGATGCGGCAGGTTGACGCGGCTGGCATCGCCCGGCGTCTCGTCGCGGTCCAGCACGAAGGGCTGCCCCGTCTCCAGGATGGTCAGCCCCTTTTCAAAGGTGCCCACGCGCAGCTTTGGCCCCTGAAGATCGCCTAGGATCGTCGTCGGCCGGTTGAATTCCTTTTCCAGCGCCCGGATGGTGGCGATGCGCGCGGCATGATCCTCATGCGCGCCATGGCTCATATTGATTCGGAACGCGTCGGCGCCCGCGACGAAAAGCGCCCGAATCATCTCGGCGCTGTCGCTGGCAGGCCCCAGGGTCGCCAGGATGCGAACCTTGCGCGAGCGGGGCGGTATACGTGTCATATCTTCTCCTGGCCGTCATGATCGCCTCTGGCTTGTCAGGGCGTCGTTATGAGTTATCCGTGCTGCACGACAGGATGATGTAGTTTCAGCGAAAGGATCCGCCGATGGCCGACACCATACTCACAGATGCGGTGGCCGCAACCGCCTTCCGCCGCCTCGTCGCGCATTTGCAGCACCGCACCGATGTGCAGAATATCGATCTGATGGGCACCGCCGGCTTCTGCCGCAACTGCCTGGCCGATTGGGTGGCGGAGGCGCATGGCGACCTCAGCCGCGACGATGCGCGCGCCGTCATTCACGGCATGGACTTCGACGAGTGGAAAGCGCGCCACCAGCAGGACGCCACGCCCGAACAGATTGCCCGCATGAAAGAGAGTGTGGCGAAGAACGCCGACACTCATTAGGAGCGTGCGCCAACCGATTCACATTCAACACGGAGATTCCCATGAGCGAGGGCAACGTCGCCGCCGATCAGCTACGCCTTTTGATCGAGCGCATCGAACGGCTTGAAGAAGAAAAGAAGGGCATCGGCGACGACATCAAGGACGTCTATCTGGAAGCCAAGGCCACCGGATATGACGCCAAAATCATGCGTCAGATCATCCGCTTGCGGAAAATGCCCGCCCATGACCGTCAGGAGATGGAAGCCATTCTCCAGACCTATCTTGCCGCCCTGGGTATGGAGTAAGAGGGCAGCAGCATAACAGGAGAGCGTCCATGGCCGAGATCATCGTCAGCACCACCCCCGTTCTGGAGGGCAGGCCCGCACAGGAATATCTCGGCATCGTCACCGGCGAGGTGATCGTGGGCGCCAATATCATGCGCGACCTGTTCGCCGGCGTCCGCAACATCGTCGGCGGGCGGGCGGGCGCCTATGAAGATGTGCTGCAACGCGCCCGCGACCAGGCGATTGACGAGATGCGGGCGCGGGCGGTGGCGCTGGGGGCCGATGCGATCGTCGGCGCGGATCTCGATTATGAGACGCTCGGGTCGAGCGGATCGATGCTGATGGTGTCGGCTTCGGGCACGGCGATCCGCCTCTGACATTGCGCGCAAGGGGCGCGCTCGCTAGAGAGCGCCCTTCGGATCACAAAGACGTCAGGAGACAGGCCGTGGCCGGCCATTCCAAATTCAAGAACATCATGCATCGCAAGGGCGCGCAGGATAAGAAGCGCTCGTCGATGTTCTCCAAGCTCAGCCGCGAAATCACCGTCGCGGCGAAGATGGGCATGCCCGACCCGGACATGAACCCGCGCCTGCGCCTGGCCGTCAACGCGGCCAAGGCCCAGTCGATGCCCAAGGACAATATCCAGCGCGCGATCGACAAGGCGTCGGGTGGCGACATGGAGAATTATGAGGAAGTGCGCTATGAGGGCTATGGCCCCGGCGGCGTCGCCATCATCGTCGAGGCGCTGACCGACAATCGCAACCGCACCGCCACCAATGTCCGCACCGCCTTTTCGAAAAATGGCGGCAATCTGGGCGCGTCGGGCGCGGTGAGCCATGGGTTCGACCGCATGGGCCTCATCACCTATCCCGCCAGCGCCGGCGATGCCGACGCCATGTTCGAGGCGGCGCTGGAAGCGGGCGCGGAAGATGTGTCCTCCAATGAGGAGGAGCATGAAATCTGGACCGCGATGGACGCGCTGCACGAAGTCGCCAAGGCACTGGAGGCCAAGCTCGGCGCCGCCGACAGCGCCAAGCTGGCCTGGAAGCCGCAGACCACCGTCGAAGTCGATGAATCGAGCGCCGGCACGCTGATCAAGCTGGTCGATACGCTCGAGGATGACGACGACGTCCAGACCGTCTGGGGCAATTATGAAGTCTCCGACGAGGTGATGGAGAAGCTGGGTTGATCGACCGATCCCCCTCCCCGCGCGGGGAGGGGCCGGACAGCCCGTCATGATCCTGCTCGGACTTGACCCCGGCCTTGGCACCACGGGCTGGGGCCTGATCGCGGCCGATGGCAATCGGCTGACGCATATCGGCAATGGCCAGATCAAGACCGACAGCGGCCTGCCGCTGGCCACGCGGCTGATGGCGCTCGACCTGGCGCTGACCGACCTGATCCTCGAACATCGGCCGGACGGCGCGGCGGTCGAGGAGGTGTTCGTCAACGTCAATCCGCAATCGACGCTCAAACTGGGTCAGGCGCGCGGCGTCATCCTGCTGAACGCCGCCCGCTCCGGCATGGAGGTCGGCGAATATGCCGCGCGGCTCGTCAAGAAGGCGGTGGTCGGCGTCGGCAATGCGTCCAAGGATCAGGTGCATGCTATGGTGTCGCGCCTGCTGCCGGGGGTGAAGATCGCCGGCCCGGATGCGGCGGACGCACTGGCGGTGGCGATCACCCACGCCCATCATGTCGCCAGCGCGCGCCGGGTGCCGCGCAAATAAGTCGGCGCGCTCGGCGAGCTTACCCTACTCTAGCGCCAGTCGAACGGCAGCGGCGCCTCGCGGAAGGCGAAGCGGTCGAGATGGTCGGCCACCACCTGCTTGAACTTCTCCACATCGGCGTCCTCCTTCGGCTCCAGCACGACGGTGAGGCGCGCGTCGTCGGCGCTGAGGCGGATCGGCCCCATGGGGAAGTCGATCTCCCCCTGTGTCGGGTCGAAGCGGGTTTCGAACTTGTGGCTCCAATGTTTGCAGAGCTGTTGCAGATAGCGGCTGCCATGGGTGGTGGCGATGGTGGCGGTCACGGCCATGATGGTCAGAGCCTTTCAATCTTGCTGGCAGCCTCGTCGATCAAGGCTGCGACGTCGAACATGGTCTGGGCATCGGCCCCTTCCCTTTCAAGGCGTTGCTGAAGCGCCACGCGCAGATTCTGCATGGCGCGGCGCACCGGGGCACCGTCCACCCGCTCCGCCCGCGCGGCCAGCGCGGCGAGACGCGCCAGCGCCGCCTCCAGCGCGACGCGATGCTCGGCCAGATGAGCGCGGCCGGCATCGGTGATGATGAAAGTCTTGCGGCTCCCCTCGCCCGGCTGCTCGGCGATCAGCTCCATGTCGGCCAGCAGCGTCAGCGTCGGATAGACGACACCGGGACTGGGCGCATAGGCCTCAGCCGAGAGCGTCTGTATGGCGCGGATCAGGTCATAGCCATGGCGCGGCTCGTCGCCGATCAGCTTGAGCAGGATGAGGCGCAGCGTTTCATTGTCGAACAACCGGCGACGACCACCGCCACGACCGCCGCCGCCCGCTTCCCCGTCCCAGCCGCCGCCATGGCCGAAACCGTGGCCATGGCCGTGACCATGCCGGCCCCCGGGTGCGGCATGGCGGGTTGTGCAATGATGGTGATGATGATGGCCATGAGAGTGCCGGCCAAAAGGGTGATGCTGATGCATGTCGATCTTTCCAGATATAATCACGATGCACTGCGATATATCTTAGAATCACTCAGTTTCAAGGGGTGCGATATATCTTTATTGATTTTCGATGTATCGCTCCCGGGGCCCGCCGCTTAGCGGCGCCCGTCAGAGGCTGGCGAAGTCGATCGGCGCGTGGCGGTCGAGCGTGCGCGACTGGTCTTCGAGCGGATATTTGAGGCCGCTGGCGCAGTTGAACAGCACCGCCCGCTCGTCGCGGCCGATCAGCCCCTCCTCCAGCGCCCGGCTATAGGCCGCGAGCGTCGCGCCCCCTTCCGGGCAGAGCAGCAGGCCATCGTCGCGCGCCACGTCGCGCACCGCCGCCGCAATGGCTTCGTCCGAGACCGCCAGCGCCGCGCCGCCACTCTCCCGCACCGCGCGCAGGATCAGGAAGTCGCCGACCGCGCGCGGCACGCGAATGCCCGAAGCGATGGTATGGGCATTTTCCCAGCGCGGCGCGAATTCCTCGCCCGCTTCGAAGGCGCGCACCATCGGCGCGCAGCCTTCGGCCTGCACCGCGAACATTTTGGGCCGCTTGGCGCCGATGAAGCCGATCTTCTCCAACTCGTCGAACGCCTTCCACATGCCGATGAGGCCGGTGCCGCCGCCGGTCGGATAGAAGATGGCGTCGGGCAATTCCCAGCCCAGCTGTTCGGCCAGTTCCAGGCCCATCGTCTTCTTGCCCTCGATCCGGTACGGCTCCTTGAGGGTGGAGAAGTCGAACCAGCCGCGCTGCTTCGCGCCTTCGCCGACGATCGCGCCGCAATCGTCGATCAGGCCGTTGACGCGATACACGCGGGCGCCCTGCGCCGCAATTTCCCGCACATTCACTTCGGGCGTGTCGGCGGGGCAGAAGATGATCGCTTCCATGCCCGCGACCGCCGCATAGGCGGCCAGCGCCGCGCCCGCATTGCCGTTGGTGGGCATCGCCACCTGCGTCACGCCCAGCTCCTTGGCCATGGACACCGCCATGACGAGGCCGCGCGCCTTGAAGGAGGCGGTCGGCAGACGCCCTTCATCCTTGGCAAGCAGATGCGCGCCGCCCAGCCGCTGCGCCGTGCGCGGCAGCGGGATGAGCGGGGTCGCCTGTTCGCCCAGGCTGACGATATTGGCGGTCTGCCGCACCGGCAGCAGCTCGCGCCAGCGCCACAGGTCCATCGGCCGCTCCGCCAGCGCCGCCTTGGTGAGGCTGGCCCGCACGCCGTCCAGATCATAGCGCACCAGCAGCGGCTTGCCGGCAGAGGACAGGCCATGCAGCCGATCCGCCTCAAACTGCTCGCCGGTCAGCGAACATTCGAGATGGGTCACGAATGTCGGACGGTCGGCGGTGAGGTTGAGATCGTGGCGCATGATGGCCTCCAGGAGACGGGGACAAGGCCCCTCCCCATAAGGCGGAAGGAGCATGGGGGCGACGGGAGGCCGCCCCCGTGACTGGCGTCAGTCGGGCTTCTTCGCCACGCTGACCAGCGCGGGCCGCAGCAGGCGGTCCTTGATGGTGTAGCCGGCCTGCATCTCCACCAGGATGGTGCCCGGCTCGGCGTCGGCGGAGGGGACTTCCATCATCGCCTGATGCTTGTTGGGGTCGAGCGGCTGCCCCACCGACTCCACCTTGGTGATGCCGTTGCGGCCGAACACGCTTTCCAGCTCGCGGCCGGTGGCTTCAAGGCCGGCGACCAGCCCCTTGAACTTGTCATCCTCGCGCAGCTCGGCGGGGATGGCCGACAAGGCGCGGCTCAGATTGTCCGCGACCGACAGCATGTCGCGGGCAAAGGCGCTTGCCGAATAGGCGCGCGCATCGGCCAGCTCCTTTTCCAGCCGGCGGCGCACATTCTGCGTGTCGGCATGGGCATAGAGGACATCCTGCTTCGCCGTCGCCAGTTCCGCCTCCAGGGCGGCGATTGTCTCGGCGGCGGCGTCGCCTGTGGGCGCTGCGTCCTCGGGCAGCTGATCCACCAATTCGCTATTCTCAATATTCTGTTTTTCTTCGCTCATCTCATCAATCTCGAAAGCGTCTGTGCCGTGAAATCCACCATGGGGATGACCCGCGCATAGTTCAAGCGCGTGGGGCCGATCACACCGACCACGCCCACAACCCGGCCATCGGCGCCACGGTAGGGGGCGGCTATGACCGAAGAACCGGAGAGGGAAAAGAGCTTGTTTTCCGATCCGATGAAGATTTTGGTCGCGCTACCGGCCAAGGCGCTCTGCAACAGGCCCATTATTTCCTGCTTGCCCTCCAGCTGTTCGAGCAGCTGGCGCACCCGCTCCAGGTCCGCCGCGGTGCCATCGTCGATCAGATGCGCCTGCCCCCGCACGATCAGCACCGGCCGATCGTCGGCATCCTGCGACCAGGTGGCGATGCCGCGCTCGATCAGCTCGCGCGCCGCCCCGTCCAGCGCCGCCCGCTCCGCCTCCATCTCCTGTGACAAAGTCTCGCCCGCCTGGCGCAGGCTTAGGCCGTGGAAGCGCGCCGACATATAATTGGCCGCTTCGGTGAGGTTAAGCGGCGTGACCCCGGCGGGCATGTCCAGCACGCGGTTCTCGACCGACCCGTCCTGCCCGACCAGGATGGCGAGCGCCTGCCGTTCGTTGAGGGGCACGAAGCCGAACTGGCGCAGCACCGGCTCGCGCTTGGGCACCATCACCACGCCGGCGCAGGCGGACAGGCCGCTCAGCGCGGCGGTGGCGGCGGACAGCGCTTCCTCGATCGGGCCGCCTTCGGCAATGCCCGCCTCGATCGCGCGCCGCTCCTCCGCTGACGGCTGGCTCGCCTGCATCATGCCGTCGACGAACAGCCGCAGCCCGCTTTCGGTGGGCATGCGCCCGGCCGAAGTATGCGGCGCGGCGAGCAGGCCCAGCTCCTCCAGATCCTGCATCACGTTGCGGATGGAGGCGGGTGAGAGGCTGAGCGTCGCCATCTTGCTGATCGTGCGCGATCCCACCGGCAGGCCGGTGCCGAGATAGCTTTCGACCACGAGACGGAAGACGTCTCGCGCACGGTCGTTCAATTCGCTGATCGGAGTGACCGACATAGCCCCTATCTAGGGACCGCGGCGCGCTGGCTCAAGCCGCTCATGGCGTCAGCGCCTTGGGATTGAGCATCCGCTCCACGTCGAGGATTTTCGGCACCGAGGCGATCGCGACCCGCAGCCGGCCATAGCGCGCGTCCATGCAGCCCGACTGGAACTCCAGCCGCGTCGCGGTCCGGCCCGGCCGTCCCCATTCCACGCTATAGCCCGGCATGTCGGTGGCGAAGCGGTCGCAATTCTGGCCATTGGCGATGCGGCGCGTGGTGCCGGTTTCCGGCCGATAGGGCGCGAGCGTCCCCACCAGCTTGCGATATTGCGCCGGGGTGATGGTGAAGCGCGTCTCGCCCGGCACGGAGGTGAAGCGTTCGGGTTGCAGCACCGCCGACCCGTCGGGCGACACCTGCACCTTATAGGCGGGGCAGACGCCGAAACAGCGGCTGGCGCTGAACCGGATCACGTCGCCCGGCGCGCGGGGCGGCTCCAGCGCGCCTTCCGGCGTGGCACAGCCGGCGAGCGCCATCACCGCTGGCAGCATCGCCGCCATCATCCTTGTCATTCTACGTCCCATGGACCCCTCTTATCGCCTAATCATGCGTATGACACTGGCAAGAAACGTCTCCGACCGCTAAGCGCCGTCACCTGATCGTTTCGGAGAATAGATTATGCGTCCTTCCGGCCGCGCGCCCGACCAGATGCGCGACATCACCATGGAGCCTGGCTTCACCATTCATGCCGAGGGCAGCTGCCTGGTCAGCTTCGGCGACACGCGGGTGCTGTGTACCGCCTCGATCGAGGAAAAAGTGCCTCCCTTCCTGCGCGGCAAGGGATCGGGCTGGGTCACGGCCGAATATGGCATGTTGCCCCGCGCCACCCATACGCGCGGCAGCCGTGAGGCCGCCAAGGGCAAGCAGTCGGGCCGCACGCAGGAAATCCAGCGGCTGATCGGCCGATCGCTGCGCACGGTGGTCGACCTCAAGAAGCTGGGCGAGCGGCAGATCGTCGTCGACTGCGACGTGATCCAGGCCGATGGCGGCACCCGCACCGCCGCCATTTCGGGCAGCTGGGTCGCGCTGCGCATCGCGGTCGACAAGCTGCTGGCCAGCGGCGCGCTGAGCGAAGATCCGATCATCCAGAAGGTAGCCGCGATCAGTTGCGGCATTTTCGAAGGCACGCCGGTGCTGGACCTCGACTATGCCGAGGACAGCAACGCGGAAACCGACGCCAACCTGATCCTGACCGGCGACGGCAAGTTCGCCGAAGTGCAGGCGACCGCCGAAGGCGCCGCCTATGACGAGGAAGAGCTGCTCCGCCTGCTGCGCCTCGCCCGGATCGGCTGCGCGAAGATTTTCGCGGCGCAGGATGTGGCGACCGGCCGGTAAGGCCGGCTCCTATGATAGGTCGGGAAGCGGATAGCGCCTGCAATGCGTTTCCCGATCAGGCTTGAACAGGTGAGGGACATATGACCGACGATTTCGGACGGGAACAGGCGATCCGCAAATTGCAGCCGGGGCGGCTGGTGATCGCCAGCCATAATCCGGGCAAGGTGCGGGAAATCGCGGCGCTGCTCGGCCCCTATGGGATCGAGCCGGTCTCCGCCGCCAGCCTGGACCTGCCCGAACCGGAGGAGACCGGCACCACCTTCATCGCCAATGCCGAGCTGAAGGCGATGCAGGCGGCCGACCTGTCGGGAATGCCGGCGCTGGCCGACGATAGCGGCCTGGCGGTCGAGGCGCTGAACGGCGATCCCGGCCTGTTCTCGGCCCGCTGGGCGGGGCCGGAGAAGGACTTCGCCATGGCCATGCGCAAGGTTTGGGACGGGATCGAGGCGCAGGGGCCGGACGCCGGCCATGACGCGCATTTCATCTGCGCGCTGGCGCTCGCCTGGCCCGACGGCCATGTCGAGGCGTTTGAAGGCCGGGTCGACGGCACGCTGATCTGGCCGCCGCGCGGCGACAAGGGCTTTGGCTATGACCCCATGTTCGTGCCGCTGGGCCATGACATCAGCTTCGGCGAGATGGACCCGGACCGCAAACATGCGATGAGCCACCGCGCCGACGCCTTCGCCAAGCTGGTCGCCGCCGTTTTCTGAGATTTGGGGTTTGTTTCAAAGGTCTGGCCAGTGCCGCGATGCGCCGGACAGTGCATCTCCAGACCAACAGTCAGGGGTCGAGCGGCCCCTTGCCGAACAGATTGCCGGCCGGGAAATAGCGGCAGACCAGATAGTCATAGGCGGCGCTTTCCGCGACGGCGCAGCCCAGCCGCCGGGTGCCGCGCCAGATCATCTGGCTATAATGGCCGACATCCTGCCAGCGCCCGGTGCGGCTGAGATCGGGCAGCCGGCCCGCCGGGCGCAGCAGCGGCTTTTCGTCGAGGAAAGTCCCCAGCATCACCCGATAGGAATAGAGGCCGCGCGCGCCGCGCCACAGATTTTCGCCGCTCGGCATCGCGCGAGTGGCGCGCGGCGAATGGATGAGAAGGTCGCTGCGCGCCATCGTCCGGGCATAGCGCGCCGCGTCGGCGGCGAGCGTCTCGTCCCAGGCCAGCGGCGGCACGCCGGCGATCCGCCGCTCCGCATTATGCAGGTCCATCGCCGCCTCACGCAGCGCTACCGCGCCGCGCCCATCCTGCGCCTGAGCCGCCAACGGCGCGAAGGCCAGCAGCAGGAGCAGGCCAGAGGCGGTCAGACGTCCGGCGCCGGATCGACTCACCCGTCGAACCTTGCATGCGAGCCGTCCGCCCATCGGCTGCCAGTTTCGCATCATTCTTCGCCCACCAGCATTTTCCGGGCCAGCAGAGTATGCCATCTGCCTTGAAAATGCTCTAAGGCTCGCCCCGCTCATGTCGATCGATCCATCTCTTTCCCGTCCGGCCGCTGCCGACGCGGTGGCCCTATATGTCCATTGGCCCTTCTGCATCTCAAAATGTCCCTATTGCGACTTTAACTCTCATGTGCGCGACCGGGTGGATGCAGAGGCATGGCGCGCGGGGCTGCTGGCGGACCTTGCCCATGAGGCGGCGCTGACCGGCGGCCGGCCGCTGTCCTCCATCTTCTTCGGCGGCGGCACGCCGTCGCTGATGCCGCCCGCCATTGTCGAGGCCCTGATCGAGGCGGCGGCGCGCCACTGGCGCATGACACCCGACATAGAGATCACGCTGGAGGCCAATCCCAATTCGGTGGAGGCGGCGCGCTTTGGCGATCTGGCGGCGGCGGGGGTCAATCGCGTGTCGCTGGGGCTACAGGCGCTCGACGATGAGGCGCTGCGCTTCCTCGGCCGCGCCCATGGCGTGGCGGAGGGGCTGGCGGCGCTCGACAGCGCGCAACGGCTGTTCGACCGGGTGAGCTTCGACCTCATCTATGCCCGCCCCGACCAGAGCGAGGCCGATTGGGAAGCGGAACTGCGCCGCGCGCTGGGCTTTGGCACCGGGCATCTGTCGCTCTACCAGCTGACGATCGAGCCGGGCACCCGCTTCGCCACGCTGGTGGCGCAGGGCAAGCTGACCCCCGCCGATCCCGACCATGGCGCGACGCTCTATGAACTGACGCAGGCGATGACGGGCGAAGCCAGCATTCCCGCCTATGAGATCAGCAACCATGCCCGCCCGGGGCAGGAGAGCCGCCATAACCTTACTTACTGGCGCTATGGCGAATATGCCGGCATCGGGCCAGGCGCACATGGGCGGCGCGGCGGCGTGGCGACGCTGCGCCACAAGAAGCCGGAAAACTGGATGGCCGCTGTCGAGCGCAACGGCCATGGCCTGCAAAGCGAGACGCCGCTGCTGCCCGAGGACAAGGCGCGCGAGGCGCTGCTGATGGGGCTGCGGCTGAAGGAAGGGGTGGCGCTGGACCGGATCGCCGCGCTGGCGGGCATGGCGCCCGCTGCGCTGGTGGATGCCGCGGCGGTCGAGCGGCTGAGCGGCTATGGGCTGGTGGCGCAGGACGGGCCGCTGCTGCGGGTG